>JAJUHM010000358.1 GCA_029279925.1 Aquabacterium olei | reverse complement strand
GCAAGGGGTGCAGGGTGCGGCTGGTGCGGTGGCCGAAGCTTCGAAGGGGGGGGTAGCTGTCAGTGGTGAGGGGGCTGCCGGGGCGGCGGGCAGTGGTGCGGTGGCGGAGCAAGGTGCGCAGGGGGTAGGAGGAGCGGGGTCTAGCGGGAATCAGGGGGTGAGTGGGCCGGCATTGGTGGTCATGATGATGATCACGTTGCGGAAGTCGGCCTTGCGCCCGTTATTGTCGGTCAGCGTGCCGTGATCCATCACCTGGAGCAGGATGTTGTAGATGTCCGGATGCGCCTTCTCGATCTCGTCGAGCAGCAGCACCGCATGCGGCTTCTTCGACACCGCCTCGGTCAGCAGACCGCCCTGGTCGAAGCCGACGTAGCCCGGAGGCGCACCGATCAGACGGCTCACGGCATGGCGCTCCATGTACTCGGACATGTCGAAGCGCATGAGCTCGATGCCCAGAATGTAAGCCAGCTGCTTCGCCACCTCGGTCTTGCCCACGCCGGTGGGGCCGCTGAACAAGAAGGCGCCAATGGGCTTGTCCGGCTTGCCCAGACCAGACCGTGCCATCTTGATCGCAGCGGACAACGCATCGATGGCCGCATCCTGACCGAACACCACGCTCTTGAGATCGCGGTCCAGGGTCTTGAGCTTGGAGCGGTCGTCGTTCGACACGCTGGTACTCGGGATGCGGGCAATCTTCGCGACGATCTCTTCGACCTCCGCACGGGTGATCGTCTTCTTCTGCTTGCTCTTGGGCAGGACACGCTGCGCCGCACCCGCTTCGTCGATCACGTCGATGGCCTTGTCCGGCAGGTGGCGGTCATTGATGAACTTCGCCGACAGCTCGGCCGCAGCCTGCAGTGCGCCCAGGGCGTACTTCACGCTGTGGTGCTCTTCGAAGCGCGACTTCAGTCCCTTGAGGATCTCGATGGTCTGCTCGACCGACGGCTCGACCACCTCGACCTTCTGGAAACGACGTGACAAGGCTGCATCCTTCTCGAAGATGCCCCGGAACTCGGTAAAGGTGGTCGCCCCGATGCACTTGAGCTGCCCCGAGCTCAGCGCCGGCTTGAGCAGGTTGCTCGCGTCCAGCGTGCCGCCGGATGCCGCACCCGCTCCGATCAGGGTGTGGATCTCGTCGATGAACAGAATGGCACCGGCCTGCTCTTTCAGCTGCTTGATCACCGCCTTCAGGCGCTGCTCGAAGTCGCCGCGGTACTTGGTACCTGCCAGCAAAGCGCCCATGTCGAGCGCATAGACCTCTGCCTCGGCCAGCACCTCGGGCACGTCGTTCTGCGTGATGCGCCAGGCCAGGCCCTCGGCGATCGCCGTCTTGCCCACGCCGGCCTCACCGACCAGCAGCGGATTGTTCTTGCGTCGGCGGCACAGCACCTGGATCACCCGCTCGACTTCCGAGTCTCGGCCGATCAGCGGATCGATCTTGCCCTCACGGGCCAGCTGGTTCAGGTTCTGGGTGTACTGCTCCAGCGGCGAGGCCTTGCCTTCTCCCTCTTCCTTCTCGGCATCGGTCTGAGAGGGCTCGGCACCCGAAGACTTGGCTGCCTCGGGGGGATCGGCCTTGCGGATGCCGTGGGCGATGAAGTTCACGACATCCAACCGGGTCACGCCCTGCTGGTGCAGGTAGTAGACCGCGTGGCTGTCCTTCTCACCGAAGATGGCAACCAGCACGTTCGCGCCAGTGACCTCCTTCTTCCCGCTGCCGGAAGACTGGACGTGCATGATCGCGCGCTGGATGACGCGCTGGAAGCCGAGCGTAGGCTGGGTATCGACCTCGTCGGTCCCTCCCACAGTCGGTGTGTTGTCCCGGACGAACTGATCCAGGTTCTTGCGCAGCTCATCCAGATTGGCGGCGCAGGCTTTCAACACCTCGGAAGCAGAGGGGTTGTCGATCAAGGCGAGCAGCAGGTGCTCCACGGTGATGAACTCGTGGCGCTGCTGGCGAGCCTCGACGAAGGCCATGTGCAGACTCACTTCCAACTCTTGCGCAATCATGCGGTCTCCAGGATGCACTGCAAGGGATGCCCGGCTTGACGGGCGGCGGCAAGAACGAGTTCGACCTTTGTGGCCGCGACATCCTTGGTGTAGACGCCGCACACACCACGTCCTTCGTGGTGGATTTTGAGCATGATCTGGGTCGCCGTCTCGATATCGTGCCGGAAGTACTCCTGCAAAACCAGGACAACGAACTCCATCGGCGTGAAATCGTCATTCAGCATGACGACCTGATACAGCCGGGGCGGCTCCAGCGCGAGCTCTTCCTTCTCGGCCACGGCCGCGCCCTGCCCGTCTTCTGCGGGCCCCTCCGGCTGCGCCATCAGGAGCGGGTGTAACGGATTGGTCATGAAAAAGATTCTACGGGAGCCCCCGAGCCCCTGCCATGTCATCTTGGGGTGCCCGAGCCCTGTTCAAGGGGACGAAATTCCAGCACGGGGCCAGCCTTTTCATCGGATCTAGCGTAACCACAGTGCGCCGAGCCTGCTTGACGCGCCCGCGAAACACCACGCCGCACCCGGATATCTCCTGCACGCCCCCTTCCGAGGGAGAGCGGAGCGGCTTTACGTTGCATGCGGTTACGCTCACACAGCTTGAGAAACACTCCGTCTCCAACTGCTTGCAACGGCGTACGGACAAGCTTGACAGGGGCAACAACGCCCCCAGAAAATGAGCACAAATTCACAGGAGGGACAGTATGGCCACAGGCACTGTCAAATGGTTCAATGACGCCAAAGGTTTTGGTTTCATCGAACCCGATCAAGGCGGCGGCGACGTGTTCGCCCACTTTTCGTCCATCCAGATGGACGGCTTCCGTACCCTGAAGCAGGGCTCCAAGGTCAGGTATGACCTTGTGGCCGGCCCCAAGGGGATGATGGCGCAGAACATCCAGCCCATGGATGGCGTCGACGCGGGTGAACTCACGGCCGACGCCCTGAGCGACCTGCATTTCCGCGAGCGGCCGTCCGCGGGCAGGAGCCTGCCGCACTGAGCCTTACCCTGGCGACACCATGGTGACCGCCTCAAAGAAAAAGCCCGCTCAAGCGGGCTTTTTTGCGTTCGGGACAGCCGGCGCGCCATGCGCGCCAGCTGCAACTCACATGTGGTCAATCATGACCTGACCGAAGCCGGAGCACGACACCTGGGTCGCGCCTTCCATCAGACGCGCGAAGTCATAGGTGACCTTCTTGCTCTGGATGGCCTTGTCCATCGAACTGATGATGAGGTCGGCCGCCTCGAACCAGCCCATGTGGCGCAGCATCATCTCGGCAGACAGGATCTCGGAACCGGGGTTCACGTAGTCCTTGCCAGCGTACTTCGGCGCGGTGCCGTGGGTGGCTTCGAACATGGCGATCGAATCCGACAGGTTGGCACCCGGGGCGATGCCGATGCCACCCACCTGCGCGGCCAGCGCGTCGGACAGGTAGTCGCCGTTCAGGTTGGACGTGGCGATAACGCTGTACTGGTCGGGGCGGATCAGCACTTCCTGGAACATGGCGTCGGCAATGCGGTCCTTCACCACCACCTTGCCTGCCGCGCCCCCGGCGTCTGCCTCCAGCACGGAAACATCGGCGAACTCGTCGCGCGCCACTTCATAGCCCCATTCGCGAAAGCCGCCTTCCGTGAACTTCATGATGTTGCCCTTGTGCACCAGCGTAAGGCTGGACCGCTTCTGGGCCACGGCAAAGTTCATGGCGCGGCGCACCAGCCGCTTGGAGCCGCGCGCGGTCATGGGCTTGATGCCCACGGCGCTTTCCGGGTCCACGTTGGCGCCCAGTTCGTTGCGCAGAAAGTCTATGAGCCGCCTGGCTTCCGGCGTGCCCGCCTTGTATTCGATGCCCGCGTACACGTCTTCGGTGTTTTCGCGAAACACCACCATGTCCACCAGGTCCGGCCGCTTCACGGGCG
>JAJUHM010000357.1 GCA_029279925.1 Aquabacterium olei | reverse complement strand
CTACGGCCCGGACCGCGTGATCGGCTTCTCGCCGATCCCGGCGATGTCCATGGTGTCGTACGCCGCCGGCAGCCGCTACCTGTCCCTCATCGGCGGCGTGTGCATGTCGTTCTACGACTGGTACTGCGACCTGCCGCCGGCCAGCCCGCAGATCTGGGGTGAGCAGACCGACGTGCCGGAATCGGCTGACTGGTACAACTCGAACTACATCATCGCCTGGGGCTCCAACGTGCCCCAGACCCGCACGCCCGACGCCCACTTCTTCACCGAGGTGCGCTACAAGGGTGCGAAGACCGCGGCCGTCACGCCTGACTATTCCGAAGTCGCCAAGCTGGCCGACATCTGGATGCACCCCAAGCAGGGCACCGACGCCGCCGTGGCCATGGCCATGGGCCACACCATCCTGCGCGAGTTCTACGTCGAAAAGCGCAGCCCCTATTTCGACGACTACGCCCGCCGCTACACCGACCTGCCGATGCTGGTCATGCTCAAGGAGCAAGACACCCCGGCCGGCAAGGCCCTGGTGCCGCACCGCTACCTGCGCGCCAGCGACCTGAACGACCAGGCCGTGCAGGGCAGCAACCCCGAGTGGAAGACCCTCGCCTACGACGGCGAAGGCCGTGTCGTGGTGCCGCAAGGCTCGATCGGCTTCCGCTGGGGCGCCGAAGGCCGCGCAGATCAGGGCAAGTGGAACCTGGAGGCCAAGGAGGCCGTCGAGGGCCGTGAGGTCAAGCTCAAGCTGTCCGTGCTGGAAGACGAACAGCATGCCGAGACGCAGAAGACCGACGTCCAGACCGTCGCCTTCCCGTACTTCGGTGGCATCGATTCGCCGGGCTTCCCGAGCAACAAGCAGGGCGACGTGCTGCTGCGCAACGTGCCGATGCAGCGCATCACCGTGCAGGAAGCCGGCCAGAACCGCGAGGTCTGGGTGGCCACCGTGTACGACCTGCAGCTGGCCAGCTACGGTGTCTTCCGTGGCCTGACCGACCGCAATGGCCAGCTGGTCGACAACGGCGCGAAGAGCCTCGACGACAACGTTCCCTACACCCCGGCCTGGCAGGAGCAGATCACCGGCACGCCGCGTGACCAGGTGCTGACCGTGGCCCGCCAGTTCGCCGACAACGCCGACAAGACCAAGGGCAGGTCCATGGTCATCATCGGCGCGGCCATGAACCACTGGTACCACTGCGACATGAACTACCGCGGCATCATCAACATGCTGATGATGTGCGGCTGCATCGGCCAGTCCGGCGGCGGCTGGGCTCACTATGTGGGCCAGGAAAAGCTGCGCCCGCAGACCGGCTGGACGGCCCTGGCCTTCGCGCTCGACTGGTCGCGCCCGCCGCGCCAGCAGAACTCCACCAGCTTCTTCTATGCGCACACCGACCAGTGGCGCTATGAAAAGCTTGGCGTGGAAGAGGTGCTCTCGCCGCTGGCCGACAAGTCGCAGTTCGGCGGCAGCATGATCGACTACAACGTGCGCGCCGAGCGCATGGGCTGGCTGCCCTCCGCCCCCCAGCTGCAGACCAACCCCCTGCAGGTGGTGAAGGACGCCACCGCCGCCGGCCTCGATCCCAAGGACCACGTGGTGAGCAGCCTGAAGAGCGGCTCGCTCAAGCTGTCGTGCCACGACCCGGACCACCCCGCCAACTGGCCGCGCAACATGTTCGTGTGGCGCTCCAACATCCTCGGCTCGTCGGGCAAGGGCCACGAGTACTTCCTGAAGCACCTGCTGGGCACCACCCACGGCGTGCAGGGCAAGGACCTGGGCGCCGATGAAGCCAAGCCGACCGAGGTCGTCTGGCACGACCGGGCGCCTGAGGGCAAGCTCGACCTGCTGGTCACGCTCGACTTCCGCATGAGCACCACCTGTCTGTACTCGGACATCGTGCTGCCCACCGCCACCTGGTACGAGAAGAACGACCTCAACACCAGCGACATGCACCCCTTCATCCACCCGCTGTCCACCGCGGTGGACCCGGCGTGGGAAGCCCGCTCGGACTGGGAGATCTACAAGGGCTTTGCGAAGAAGTTCAGCGAAGTCTGCGTGGGCCACCTGGGCGTGGAGAAGGAAGTGGTGCTGACCCCGCTGATGCACGACTCGCCGGCCGAGCTGGCGCAGCCCTTCGGCGTGCAGGACTGGAAGCGTGGCGAGATCGACCTGATCCCGGGCAAGACCGCACCGCAGGTCACCGTGGTCGAACGCGACTACCCCAACACGTTCAAGCGCTTCACCTCGCTGGGCCCCTTGATGAACAAGCTGGGCAACGGCGGCAAGGGCATCGGCTGGAACACGCAGGATGAAGTGCACCAGCTGGGTGAACTCAACGGCACCGTGCGCGACGAAGGCGTCAGCAAGGGCCTGCCGAAGATCGAGACCGACATCGACGCCGCCGAGGTGGTGATGATGCTGGCGCCCGAGACCAACGGCCACGTTGCCGTCAAGGCCTGGGATGCCCTGTCCAAGCAGACCGGCCGCGAGCACGCCCACCTGGCCCTGCACCGCGAAGACGAGAAGATCCGCTTCCGCGACATCCAGGCGCAGCCGCGCAAGATCATCTCGTCGCCGACCTGGTCGGGGCTCGAGAGCGAGAAGGTCTCGTACAACGCCGGCTACACCAACGTGCACGAGCTGATCCCATGGCGCACCCTCACCGGTCGTCAGCAGTTCTATCAGGACCACCCGTGGATGCAGGCCTTCGGCGAAGGCTTCGTGAGCTACCGCCCGCCCGTGGACCTGAAGACGCTCGACGACATCGGCGGCCGCAAGCCCAATGGCAACAAGGAGATCGCGCTCAACTTCATCACGCCGCACCAGAAGTGGGGCATTCACTCGACCTACTCGGACAACCTGCTGATGCTGACGCTCAACCGCGGCGGCCCGGTGATCTGGCTGAGCGAGGACGACGCGAAGAAGGCCGGCATCGTGGACAACGACTGGGTCGAGCTGTTCAACACCAACGGCGCCATTGCGGCCCGTGCGGTGGTGAGCCAGCGCGTCAACCCGGGCATGGTGATGATGTACCACGCGCAGGAAAAGATCATCAACACCCCGGGGTCGGAGATCACCGGCACGCGCGGCGGCATCCACAACTCGGTGACCCGCGTCGTGCTCAAGCCGACCCACATGATCGGCGGCTACGCCCAGTTGAGCTACGGCTTCAACTACTACGGAACCATCGGCACCAACCGCGACGAATTCGTGCTGGTGCGCAAGATGAACAAGGTCGACTGGCTGGATGGCGAGGCCGCCGCTTCGTCCACTCACGCCTGATCGCAAGGAGCATACGCATGAACCCCCAAGCTCACGTCCGTTCGCTGCCCCCCGTGGGGGCTGAGGCCTCCTTTGAGGCGGCTCTGCAGGAGGCCGCATGAAAGTCCGCGCCCAGATCGGCATGGTCCTCAACCTGGACAAGTGCATCGGTTGCCACACCTGCTCGGTGACCTGCAAGAACGTCTGGACCTCTCGCCCCGGCGTCGAGTACGCCTGGTTCAACAACGTCGAAACCAAGCCCGGCATCGGTTACCCCAAGGAATGGGAGAACCAGGAGAAGTGGAAGGGCGGCTGGATCCGCAAGGCAGACGGCCGCATCGAGCCCCGTCAGGGCGGCAAGCTCAGCTTGCTGATGAAGATCTTCGCCAACCCCAACCTGCCGCAGATCGACGACTACTACGAGCCCTTCACCTTCGACTACGACCACCTGCAGTCGGCCCCGAAGACCAAGGCGGCCCCCACCGCCCGCCCGCGCAGCCTGATCACCGGCCAGCGCATGGAGAAGATCGAGTGGGGCCCGAACTGGGAGGAGATCCTGGGCGGCGAGTTCAGCAAGCGCAGCAAGGATGCCAACTTCGAGGACATCCAGAAGGACATCTACGGTCAGTTCGAACAGACCTTCATGATGTACCTGCCGCGCCTGTGCGAGCACTG
>JAJUHM010000356.1 GCA_029279925.1 Aquabacterium olei | reverse complement strand
TGCCGAGCACGCCGAACGCCTGGCCGGCCTGCCGATCGACGGCGTGCACGTGGACCTCGTGCGGGCCCCCGAGCAGCTCGACGCCTGGCTGGCCGCGTGGCCACGCGACCGGGTGCTGTCTCTCGGTGTCGTGGATGGCCGCAACATCTGGCGCACCGACCTGCGCCGCGCGCTGTCACCGCTCAAGGCGGCCCACGCGCTGTGGGGCGATCGCCTGTGGCTGGCGCCCTCGTGCTCCCTCTTGCATGTGCCCGTCAGCCTGGCCGCGGAAACCCGGCTCGATCCCGAGGTTCGCACCTGGCTGGCGTTCGCGCTCGACAAGCTCGATGAACTCAAGGTGCTGGCGCAAGCCCTCGACGAGGGCGACGACGCGGTGGCCTCCGTCCTGCAGCATTCGGACGCCGTCGCTGCAGGGCGCCGGGCCTCGCCGCGGGTCACCTACCGTGCTGTGCAGCGCCGCGTGGCCGACGTGTCGGCGGCCATGACCCAGCGCGGCAGTCCGTTTGCCGAGCGTGCCGCACGCCAGCAGGCGGCCTTGCCGTTGCCAGCCTTGCCGACCACGACCATCGGCTCTTTCCCGCAGACCGCCGAGATCCGCCGCACACGCGCCGCCTACCGCCGTGGCGAGCTGTCGGCCGAGGGCTACCTGCACCGCATCCGCGACGAGATCCGCCAGGCGGTGCGCGAGCAGGAATCGCTGGGTCTGGATGTGTTGGTCCATGGCGAGGCCGAACGCAACGACATGGTCGAGTACTTCGGCGAGCAGCTCTTCGGCTTTGCCTTCACCGAGCACGGATGGGTGCAAAGCTATGGGTCGCGGTGCGTGAAGCCGCCCATCCTGTACGGCGATGTGCTGCGGCCGGAGCCCATGACGGTGGAGACCACGCGCTTTGCGCAATCGCTGACCGACAGGCCGATGAAGGGCATGCTGACCGGCCCGGTCACCCTGCTGCAATGGTCTTTCGTGCGGGACGACCAGCCACGCGAGACGACGGCGCTGCAGCTGGCGCTGGCCGTGCGGGACGAGGTCCGTGACCTCGAGCAGGCTGGCATCCGTGTGATCCAGATCGACGAGCCGGCCTTCCGCGAAGGCCTGCCGCTGCGCCAGCGCGACTGGGCCCACTATCTGGACTGGGCCGTGCGGGCGTTCCGGCTGGCCTCGTGTGGTGTGCGCGACGAGACGCAGATCCACACCCACATGTGCTACTCGGAGTTCAACGACATCCTGCCCGCCATCGCGGCCATGGACGCGGACGTGATCACGATCGAGACGGCACGGTCGGCCATGGCCCTGCTTGATGGCTTCGGCGCGTTCGACTACCCCAATGCCATCGGCCCAGGGGTCTACGACATCCATTCGCCGCGCGTGCCCACCGTGGAGGCCATGACGACCTTGCTGGCACGGGCCGCCGATGTCATTCCGGTGGCGCGGCTGTGGGTCAACCCCGACTGCGGCCTCAAGACACGGGGCTGGCCGGAAACCCGTGCCGCACTGGCCAACATGGTGGCGGCAGCCCGCCTGTTGCGAGCGCGGTGGGGGCTGGAGCGACCCGATGTGCCCGAAGTGAGGGCGGCCTGAACCGCGAGGGCCCGTGGCCGGAGGGGGCGCATGCGCACCATGCCCCCCGATCGGGTGGCTGTCATCGAGGCAAGCTTGAGCGGATGACCCGCGTGCCACTACAGTGCTGCATCCGTGCCGAACAGGGAGCAGACACAGATGACAGACACGGGGGCACGGCCTGCCGAACAGAGGCCCGAGCGGGGGGGCGCGCGTCCTGAGGCACCCGCGCGGGCGGTGACCGCCGCCACATGGGCCGGTGCCCTTGGCACCACCTTGACGGCCTGTGGCGGCGGAGGCGGGGGGCAACCCGCTGCGGACAAGGGCACCCGCCTGCCTGCCGGATGTGCCGGCATGAGTGCGGCGGCGGCCGTGAACGAGCCCGGCTGCGCGGGCGAGGTGGCCCCCTTCGAAGCGATGACGCCCGACCGCGCGGCGCGGCTGCTTGCGCAAGGCGGTCTCGGTGCCACGCCGGACGAGGTCGACGCGGTCGTGCGCGATGGCGCTGACGCCTGGTTCGATGCGCAGGTGGCGCTGCCCGTGCAGGACTCGGTGTGGGACTGGGCCCGGGCGCGGGGCCTGGACAACCGCCTGTACGCGCGCGGCGACTACGGGCTCGACCACGCGCTGTGGTGGCGCCTGTGCACCGCGCGGGATGTCCTGCGCCAGCGCGTCGTGCTGGCGCTCAGCGAGATCTTCGTGGTGTCGCCACTGAACATGGTGGCGTACTGGAAGCAGTTTGCCTGTCTGGCGTGGTGGGAACTGCTCGAACGCCATTGCTTCGGCTCCTTCCGGGCGCTGCTCGGGGCCATCACGCTGTCCCCGGCCATGGGCGTGTACCTCAGCATGCGTGGCAGTGCGCGCGCCGATGGACAGGGACGCCAGCCGGACGAGAACTACGCGCGCGAACTCATGCAGCTGTTCAGCATCGGGCTGACCACGCTGCAGCTGGACGGCACCCCCAGCCGCCCGCAGACGGAAACCTACGACGGCACGCTGGTCAGCGAGCTGGCCCGTGTCTTCACCGGCTGGGATGTCGATGGCTTCAACCCGCTGGACCCCGAAGGCCCGTTCGACTACCTGCGCGCGCCGATGGACTTTCATGCCGAACGGCACGACGACGGGGCCAAGCGCCTCATCGATGGCAGCGTCATCCCGGCGGGCACACCGGGCCCCGTGGCCCTGGCGCGTGCGCTCGACGCCGTGTGCGCGCATCCCAACGTGGGCCCCTTCATCGCGCGCCAACTGATCCAGCGGCTGGTGTGCAGCAATCCCAGCCCCGACTACGTGCGTCGCGTGGCCCGGGTCTTCAATGCCGCTGGCCCGGGTGGCGAGCGGGGCAACCTGGCCCAGGTGGTGCGTGCCGTGCTGAGCGACCCCGAGGCCCGGCCGACCCTCGACCATGCGGCGCCCGTGGCGCCGGCATCCCTGGCGGACGGCAAGCTGCGCGAGCCCATGCTGAGGCTGCTGCAATGGCTGCGGCTCGCGTCCGTGCGGTCCACCGACGGGCAGTGGCGCTTCCCCGATGTGTCGGGCAGCGATGCGATGGGGCAGGCTCCCCTGCGCGCGCCGTCGGTGTTCAATTTCTTCCGGCCTGGACACGTGCCGGTGCAGACCGGCATGGCCCGCCGGGGGCTCGTGGCCCCCGAATTCCAGATCACCAACGAGTCGAGCGTGATGGGCTACGCCAACTTCCTGCTGGCGGTGCTGCCCTTCGGTGGCAATGGCATCGAGCCGGACTACCGACGCTGGATGGCCCTGGCCGACACCCCGGACGACCTGGTGGCTCAACTGGTGCGCTACCTCAGTGGCGGCACGTTGCGGCCCGAAACGGTGACGACCATCCGGGACGCCGTGGCCAGCATCGCGGTGTCGTCGGACACGGAGCGCCGCAACCGGGTCGTGGCCGCGTTCTTCCTCATCATGACCTGCCCGCAGTACCTCGTGCAGCGCTGAGCTCGCTTCTCGCCAGCGTCCCCCCTCATTCCGGAAGCCCCATCATGTCCTCGTCCCTCCTCAGTCGGCGCGCCTTCCTGCGACGCAGCGCGGCCGCGTCGGTGGCCGGTGTGGCCGCGCCCCTGGCGCTGCAGCTGTCCCACATCGCCGAGGCCGCCGCAGCCGCCTCGACCGATGACTACAAGGCGCTGGTGTGCGTGTTCCTGCAAGGTGGCAATGACCACGCCAACACCCTGGTGCCGGTGGACCCGGAGGCCCACCGCGTCTACGCGGCGGCTCGCGGTGCGCTGGCGCTGCCGATGGACGACCTGGCTGCGACCCGTCTGCCCGCCCGCGTGCAGGGGCAACTGTGGGCCACGGCGCCGGCGCTGGCGCCGCTGCTGCCCGAGTTTGTCGACGGGCGCCTGGCCTGGCTCGGCAACATC
>JAJUHM010000355.1 GCA_029279925.1 Aquabacterium olei | reverse complement strand
CTTTCCCGGCGGCGTGGGCAACACCGAGCAGCAACTCGCCGCGATCATGGATCTGAAACCGGTAGGCTACTGTGGCACGCCGAGCTTTTTGCGCATCCTCGTGGAAAAAGCCGAGGCTGCGGGCGTGCGGCTGCCCATCCGCAAGGCCCTGGTGTCCGGCGAAGCCTTCCCGCCCAGCCTGCGCGACTGGCTGGCCGAGCGCGGCATCGCGGCTTATCAGGCCTACGCGACGGCCGACGTCGGCCTGATCGCCTACGAAACCCCGGCCCGCGAGGGGTTGGTTCTGGACGAAGGGGTGATCCTGGAGATCGTTCGCCCCGGGACCGACGATCCCGTCCCCGACGGTGAGGTGGGCGAGGTGGTGGTCACGGCGCTCAACCCCGACTACCCACTGATCCGCTTTGGCACCGGCGACCTGTCGGCGGTGCTGCCTGGACCGTGCCCAACGGGCCGCACCAACACCCGCATTCGTGGTTGGCTCGGGCGCGCGGACCAGACCACCAAGATCAAGGGCATGTTCGTCCATCCCTCGCAAGTGGCCGAGGTGCTGCGCCGCCACCCCGAGGTGCGGCGCGCACGGCTGGTGGTCAGCGGCCGCATGGCCGACGACTGCATGACCCTGCGCGTGGAAACCGACACCCCGTCGGAGGCGCTGCAACGTGCGGTGCAGGAGTCGCTGCGCGACGTCACCAAGCTGCGCGGCGACGTCGAGCTGCTGACCATCGGCGCGCTGCCCAACGACGGCAAGGTCATCGAGGACGCCCGCACCTACGACTGACCCACCGCTGACCGACCGCCGGGCGGTCAGCGTTGCTGCAATGCAACACCCGGCCGCGCCCGTGGCGGAACAGGCGCACAATGTCGGCCTCGCAACCACCCCGGCGATCCTTGGCCCATCCCTCCCCATCCTCGATCGATGGCTCCAAGCTGGCGGCGCTGACGCTCGGCGCGCTCGGCGTCGTGTACGGCGACATCGGCACCAGTCCGCTGTACGCGCTCAAGGAAGTCTTCACCCACGGCAATCTCGCGGTCACGCGCGCCAACATCTTCGGCATCCTGTCGCTGGTGTTTTGGACGCTGACGATCATCGTCTCGCTCAAGTATGTGACGCTGATCCTGCGGGCCGACAACAACGGCGGGGGGGGACTGGTGGCCATGCTCGCGCTGGCCTCGATGGCGGTCGAGGACCGCCCCCGCCTGCGCCGCCGGCTGCTCGCCATCGGAATCTTCGGCACCGCCATTTTTTTTGGCGACGGCATCATTACGCCCGCCATTTCGGTGCTCTCGGCCGTGGAGGGTCTGGAGGTCGCCGCCCCGGGCCTGGAGCCCTTCGTGGTACCGGTCACCCTGGTGGTGCTGACCGCGCTGTTTGCGATGCAAAAGCGCGGCACCGCCAGCGTTGGCAAGCTGTTCGGCCCCATCACAGCGGTGTGGTTCCTGGTGCTGGCGCTGCTGGGCAGCGTGCACATCTGGCGCAATCCGACGGTGCTGGAAGCCGTCCTGCCGCACCATGCGCTGCGGTTCATCGTCGATAACCCGGGGCTGGCCTTCGTCTCGCTGGGGGCGATCGTGCTGTGCGTCACCGGGGCCGAGGCGCTCTATGCCGATCTGGGCCATTTCGGCAAACGCCCCATCCGCCTGGCCTGGTTCGGACTGGTGATGCCGTCGCTGCTGCTCAACTATTTCGGGCAGGGTGCGATGCTGCTGCAGCACCCGGAAAACGTCAGCAACCCGTTCTACGAGATGGCGCCCACCTGGGCCCTGGTCCCGTTGATCGGCTTGGCCACCTGCGCCACGGTCATCGCCTCACAAGCGCTGATTTCGGCGGCCTATTCGGTCACCAAGCAGGTCGTGCAGCTGGGCTATCTGCCACGCCAGCGCATCCTGCACACCTCCGTGCGCGACACGGGCCAGATCTACGTCCCCTCGGTCAACTGGGCGCTGTATGGCGGCATCGTGAGCGCGGTGCTGCTGTTCGGCTCCAGCAGTGCGCTGGCGTCGGCCTACGGCATCGCGGTCACGATCGACATGCTGATCACCACGGTGATGACCTTCTTCGTCATCCGCTACGCGTGGCGCTATCCGTGGCTGCTGTGCGTGGCGGCCACCGGGGTCTTTCTGGTCGTGGACGCGCTGTTCTTCTCCGCCAACGCGGTCAAGGTGATCAACGGTGGCTGGTTCCCGCTGGCCATCGGCATCGTCATGTTCACGCTGATGACCACGTGGCAACACGGGCGCCAGTTGCTCGCGGAGCGGTTGCGCGACGAGGCGATCGATCTCAAGCCGTTCTTGGATTCGGTCTTTCTCAGCCCACCGGTACGCGTGCCTGGCACGGCGGTCTTCCTCAATGCAGAGACCGGTGTGACACCCAACGCACTGCTGCACAACCTCAAGCACAACAAGGTGCTGCACGAGACGAACCTCTTTGTCTCCGTGCGCCACCACGAGGTGCCCTGGATCGGCTTCGACAAGCGGGTGGAGGTGGAGCCGCTGGGCCACGACTGCTGGCGCGTGGTGCTGCACTTTGGCTTCAAGAACGACCCGGACGTGCCCGAGGCCCTCAAATTGCTGCGCAGCCACGGGGTGCAGTTGGACGAGATGGAGACGTCGTACTTCCTCTCGCGCGAGATCGTGCTGCCCCGCCGCGGAGCGGGCATGATGACTTGGCGCGAAAAGCTGTTTGCCGGTATGCACCGCAACGCGGCATCGGTGGCGGATTTTCTGAACCTGCCGGCCAACCGTGTGGTCGAACTGGGCGCCAAGATCGAAATCTGACCCTTGGGGGTGTGGTTTCCCGAATGGCGCAACCCGCGCCACCCGGGGTAGTATCCGGCCCGTTCATTCCACTGACCGGAGACCTCCCCGATGAAAGCGCTACTCGCCCTGACGCTGTCGACCGTTGCCTTCGCGGCGGCCGCCCAAGACTTCCCCTCCAAACCCATCACCTTCGTGGTGCCCTTTGCCGCCGGCGGACCGACCGATACCGTCGCACGCCAGTTGGCCGAGACGATGCGCAAGCACCTCAACAATGCGACGATCGTCGTCGAGAACGCCGCCGGGGCGGGCGGCACGATCGGGGCCAACAAGGTCGCCCGCGCCGCGCCCGACGGGCACACGCTGCTGGTCTGGCACATCGGCATGGCCGCGACGCCCGCGCTGTACCGCAAGATGCCGTACAAGCCGCTGGAGGACTTCGAGTACCTGGGCATCATCAACGACGTGCCAATGACCCTGGTGGGCAAGCCGCAACTGCCGGCCAACACCTACCGCGACTTCGAGAACTACATCCGCGCCAACCAGGGCAAGCTCAACCTCGGCCATGCCGGGCTGGGGTCGGCCTCGCATCTGTGTGGGTTGATGTGGCAGTACGCCGTCAAACTCGACAAGTCGATGGCCACCATTGCCTACCGCGGCACGGCCCCGGCCATGAACGACCTGATCGGCGGCACCATCGACGTGATGTGCGACCAGACCACCAACACCACGCAGCAGATCGAGGGGGGACGCATCAAGGCCTTTGCGGTGACCACGGCCAAACCGCTGTCCGATCACCCGACGCTCAAGCACTACCCCACATTGCAAGAAATGGGGTTGAAAGACTTCAACCTGACCATCTGGCACGGCATGTACGCGCCCAAGGGCACCCCGGCGCCTGTCATCAAGAAGATCAACGATGCGCTGCAGGCCTCGCTGAAGGACCCGGACTTCATCAAGAAGCAAGCCGCGCTGGGCGCCATCGTGGTCAAGGACAAGCGTGTCACGCCTGAAGGTCACAAGGCCTTCGTGACCGACCAGACCAACAAGCTCAAGACGGTGATCGAGGCGGCAGGCCAGTACGCCGACTGACACCAGTCCCCGCTGACCTCGCGTAAATACCACCTCCTGCCTGGGCAGGAAGGTGGTATTTTCTTTTCTGCATGCCGAAGCCACCCCCACTGCT
>JAJUHM010000354.1 GCA_029279925.1 Aquabacterium olei | reverse complement strand
GGTCTTCTTCACGGTGCCGCTGCCCGAGAGGAGGTTCAGGAGCACGTCGTTCAGCTCGCGCAGCGCGGCCGGCTGGATGCCGTCGAGCGTCGCGATCCGCACCATCACTTCATTGCGATGGCGCTCGCTGAAGGCCTTCAACACCAGCGAGGCCTGATCCGGGTTCAGGTGAACCAGGATGGCGGCCACGATCTGAGGGTGCTCGTTGCGCAGCAGTTCGGCCACCGACTCCGGGTCCATCCACTTCAGGCTCTCGATGCCGGTGATGTCGCTGCCCTGGATGATGCGGTCGATCAGCAGGTTGGCCTTGTCGTCGCCCAGCGCCTTGCGCAGCACCGACTTGATGTACTCGTCGGTGTCGGGCACCAGCGAGCCCATCTCGACGGCCTCTTCCTTGAAGCGGTCCAGCACCTGCTCGATGCGGTCCTTGGTGATCGTCTTGAGCTTGGCGATGGTCTCGCCCAGGCCCTGCACCTCCTTGGGCTCCAGGTGCTTGAAGACAGCAGCGGCCTCTTCCTCCCCGAGGGACATCAGGAGGATGGCTGCGTCTTCGAGTCCTTTTTCGTCCATGGTCAGACCTGTTCGTGCTCAGTTGTTCACCCAGCCGCGCAGCAGCGTGGCCATGGCAAGCGGGTTCTCGCGCGCCAGGCGGCGGGCCTCTTCCAGACGGGCGTCCAGCGAGTTGGCCTCCAGGGCCGGCACCGGCTGGCCGTCCTCGCCGATGACCTCGCCCAGGCCGGCGCCCGGCGGGCCTTGCAGCGCAGGCAGCTCGTTGACATCGTCCACCACGGCGCTGAGCTTGGGCTGCTCGTTCTCGGGAGCGGGCTCAGGCGGCAAAGGCTGGGCGGCCTTGATCGCCGGACGGATGGCGCCGAACACCACGATCAGCGCAGCCAGCGCCAGGCCCAGCGGAACAGCCAGCGTGCGCAGCATGTCGCGCGTCTCAGGGTCCTTCCACAATGGCAGCTCTTCCGGCTCTTCCTTGGTGATCTGGAAGGGCGTGGTGATCAGCTTGACCGAATCGCCGCGCTTTTCGTCCGCACCGATGGCCTCGCGCACCAGGGCGGTCAGCTTGTCGAGTTCCTCCTGGGAGATGGCCTCGGTCGTGGCCTTGCCCTTGGCATCGGTCGTGGTGCGGTGGTTCAGCACCACGGCCGCGTTCAGGCGCCGGATGTTGCCGGTGCTGTTGCGGATCACGCGCACCGTGCGGTCCACCTCGTAGTTGGTGACGTTCTCGCGGCGGCTGGTCCCCGTGCCGGCGCCCTGCTGCGCGGCCCCCAGTGGCTGCGACGCGCCATTGACCGGGGCGGTGGCCGGCACCGGCGGCTGGTTGCTGGCGGCACCGGGGATGCCGGAAGGCGTGGCCTGGCCTTGTCCCGTCTGCTCGCTCGACTGCTGGCTGCGGATGGCGGCCTGGTTGGGCTGCTGGTTGGGCTTGAACTCCTCGGCCGTCTGCTCGACCTGCGAGAAGTCCACCTCGGCCGTCACCTGGGCGCGCAGGTTGTCACGCCCCACCACCGGCTCCAGGATGTCGCGCACCCGCTGGGTGTAGTTCGACTCGATCTGGCGCACGTACTGCAGCTGCTGCGCGTCCAGCCCGGCCTGAGCCGACTCCATGCCTTCCTTCGGCCCCGACAGCAGCGAACCGCTCTGGTCCACCACGCTCACGGCCTTGGGCGACATCTCCGGCACGCTGGACGACACCAGGTGCACGATGCCGGCGATCTGCGCCTTGTCCAGCGAGCGGCCGGGCAGCAGGGTCAGCACGACCGAGGCCGAGGCCTTCTGTTGCTCACGGAAGAAACCATTCTGATTCGGCAGCGCCAGGTGCACCCGCGCGCTCTCCACACCTGAAAGGGCCTGGATGGAACGGGTCAGCTCGCCTTCCAGACCGCGCTGGAAGTTCAGACGCTCCTGAAACTGGGTCACGCCGAACTTCTGGCTCTCCATCAGTTCGAAGCCCACGACCGAGCCCTTCGGCAGCCCGGCCGACGCCATCTTCAGGCGCAGGTCGTGCACCTTCTCGGCGGGGACCATGATGGCGCCACCGCCCTCGGTGTACTTGTACGGCACCTGCATCTGCTGCAACTGCGCGATGATGGCGCCGCCGTCCTTGTCGGACAGATTGGAATACAGGACGCGGTACTCGCCGTCGCGGCCCAGCATCAGCATCGCCACGAAGATGGCGAACAGGGCGGCGATGCCCCCGCCCAGCATGAGCTTGCGCTGCATGGGCAGGTCCGAGAGCCGCTGGACGAATCCAGGCGGCTTGCTGTCGACCACCTCGGCGGGTGGGACAACGGCGGCGGCAGAGTTGGGGGCGACTGTGACTTCCATGAGCGTCTTGGCGGGGATCCGGACACCGCTCACACACGATGCCGCAATCCCATTGGAACGCTCTCATTATTCGGAGTCACGCCGGGTAAAAGTGCCGGGAACAGGCGCAGAAATGCCGAGCAGTTCCCGGCTTCTGTTGCCGGGAGCCTGCGTAGGATGCCGATCGTGGTGGATGAACATCACGCCTTGATCACCTTTTCGGCACATGGACCTCAAACTGAAGCCCTTCGATTTCGCCCAGGCCGCCGCCAAGGCCGGCATGGCCGACGTCGCGCGCCGGGTCGAAGCCAAGGCCCGCGCTGAAGCGGCGCAGGGCACGCAGGGTACGCAGGCGGTCGACAAGCCCAGCTTCCAGTCGGCCCTGACCGGCGCGCTGGGCTCCATCAGCCAGGCCCAGGCCACGTCGTCGGCGCTCCAGCGCGAGGTGCAGTTCGGCAACCCCACCGTCAGCCTGGAAGAAACCATGATCGCCATGCAGAAAGCCCAACTGGGTTTCCAATCGGCGGTTCAAGTCCGCAACAAGCTCGTTCAGGCCTACACGGATATCATGAACATGCAGGTCTGAGCCGCCTCCGGCTCGGCTGCCGCCGGGCGGTCGCGCGCCCCACCTGCCATGCCCCCCTCCGTCCGCCCCCTGCCCCTCGGGCCGTTGCTGCTGTGCAGCGCCCTTGTCGTCACCCTGTCCATGGGCATCCGCCACGGTTTCGGCCTGTGGCTGCAGCCCATCATCATGGCGCACGGCTGGCAGCGCGAAGATTTCGCCCTGGCCCTGGCGCTGCAGAACCTGGTCTGGGGGGCGGCAGGTCCCTTTGTTGGATGGTGGGCCGACCGCACGGGCGCCTGGCGCGTGCTCTGGACGGGCGCCGCACTCTATGCCTTGGGCCTGCTCGGCATGGCCACCAGCGGCCACCTGCTGGTGTTCAACCTCTCCACGGGCGTGACGATCGGTCTGGCCCAGGCGTGCACCACCTACGCCGTGGTCTACGGCGTCGTCGGCCGGCACGTCAGCGCTGAATGGCGCTCCTGGGCCATGGGCCTCGTGGCCGCGGCCGGGTCTTTCGGACAGTTCCTGATGGTTCCGGTCTCCAGCTGGCTGATCCAGAACCTCGGCTGGTCCCATGCCCTGATGGCCCTGGCCGCCAGCGCCCTGCTCATCGCCCCTGCGGCGATCGGCCTGCGCGAGCAGCGTCAGTCCAACTCGGCAACGCCCCCGTCCGGCACCACCGCGGCCACCGAAGCCCCTCAGGGCGCCATCGCCGCCCTGCGTGAAGCCTTCCGGCACCGCGACTACCTGCTGCTCACAGCCGGCTACTTCGTCTGCGGCTTCCAGGTCGCCTTCATCGCCGTGCACCTGCCCAGCTACCTCAAGGACCACCAGCTCGAGCCACAGGTCGCCACGACGGCGCTCGCCCTCATCGGCCTGTTCAACGTCTTCGGCACCTACTCGGTCGGGGTGCTGGGCCAGCACCTGAAGAAGAACCACATCCTCTCCGCCATCTACCTGCTGAGGGCCATCGTGATGGTCCTGTTCCTGCTCACCCCACTGACGCCCCTGTCGGTCGGCGTGTTCGCTGCCACCATGGGCGCCCTGTGGCTGTCCACCGTCCC
>JAJUHM010000353.1 GCA_029279925.1 Aquabacterium olei | reverse complement strand
GGTGGGGCATGGTGGGTCAGTCGAAGCTGCGGGCGTGCAGCGGCAGCTCGGTCGCGATGTCGGGCGTGCGCAGGCCGAGTTCGGCCAGCACCAGGGCGCGAAAGGCGTCGGCCGGAGGGGGGCAGCCGGGCAGGGTCAGGTCCACAGGCACGACCTCGTGCACGGGCAGCACCTTGTCGAGCAGCGGGGGCAACTCGGGGTCGCGGGGTAGCTGCGGATCGTGCAGCCCCTCGGCCAGGTAGGCGGTCTGCATCAGCTCGGCCACCGGGATGCCGTTGCGCAGGGCCGGCACGCCGCCGTACATGGCACACGCGCCCACGGCGACCAGCACGCGGCAGCGGGCGCGGAAGGCGCGCAGCACCTCGACGTTCTCGTGGTTGCACAGGCCGCCTTCGATCAGGCCGATGTCGATGCCGTCTTCGGACAACGTCTTGATGTCGGTGAACGGGCTGCGGTCGAAGGTGACGAGGTCGACCAGATCGGCCAGGGTCTCGTCGATGTCGAGCAGCGACATGTGGCAACCGAAGCAGCCGGCCAGCGAGCAGGTGGCGATGCGCAGCGGGCGCGGGGCGAGGGGCTGTGACATGGGCGCCTCAGGTGTCGGCCGGCCGTTCGCCGATGTCGGCGTGGTCGTAGGGGCGTGCGCCGATGGGCACGGCAAAGCCCTGGCGTTTGGGCATCAGCGCGCCCACGGGGCAGATCGACAGCGCGCGGTCGGTGGCGGCCACCGTGCTGTCCTTGAGCAGGCCGCTGGCGCTGTTGACGAGCAGCGTGGTCTGGGCCCCGCGGCCGCCGATGGCAAACACGTTCTTGCCGTCGACGTCGCGGCTGGCGCGCACGCACAGCTCGCACAGAATGCAGCGGCTGCGGTCGAGCCACACGTCGGGGTGCGAGGCGTCCACCGAGTGCGGCGTGGTGGCGTGCACGAAGTGCGTGTCGACCATGCCGACGTGGTAGGCCACGGCCTGCAGGTGGCAGGCACCGCTCTTCTCGCAGAAAGGGCAGTGGTGCTGTCCTTCGACGAACAGCATCTGCACGAGGCGCTGGCGGTCGTGCTGCACCTCGGGCGTGTGGTTGTGCAGGACGAGGCCCGTGCGTGCGGGCAGCGTGCAGGCGGTGACGTGGCGCGGACCAGCCGGGGTGTCGAGCTGCAGGCTGCAGACCTTGCAGCTGCCGATCGGCTCGAAATCGGCATGGTGACAGAGGTGGGGCACGTACACCCCGGCCGCGGAGGCAGCCTGCATCACCGTCTGTCCGGGTGTGAAGGGGATGGGGCGGCCATCGAGCTCGAAGACCGGACCAGCGGGTGGGGCGTCGGCCTGGGGCGCGAAACCGGATGACGGGGGCGTGGAGGTGGGCATGGGGATGTCGGGGCCGTGTCAGCGCAGTGTGACGGGCAGGCGCACCGTGGCCGCCGCCAGGTCGAAGGCGTCGGCATCCGGCACGAGCCGGCGCTGCACCTGGTCGGGAAAGTGCGCGATCACGTCCAGCAAGGGGTGGGCGGCGGTCTGGCCCAGGCCACAGTGGCTCAGGCGCTGCATCAACCTGCCGGTCTCCTGCAAGTGAGCCACATCGCGCGGTCCGGCGTGGCCTTGAACCAGCCGGTCGGCGGTGTCGGCCAGTTGCACGCAGCCCACCCGGCACGGCGTGCAGAAGCCGCAGGACTCGTGCGCGAAGAAGTGCGTGTACTGGCGGGCGATGTCGAGCAGGTCTCGCCGGCTGTCGAACACGGTGAAGGCGCCGCCTGTGGGCAGATCTTCGAAGCTGATCTGACGGTGCAACTGGCTGGCGTCGATCAGCGTGCCGGACGGGCCACCCACGAGCACGGCCTGCACGTCGTCCGCACCGCATTCGGCCAGCACGTCGGCCACCGTGATGCCCCACGGCACCTCGTAGAGGCCCGGGCGGCTGACGTCGCCGGCCACGCTCAGCAGCCGTGTCCCGGGGGACTGCGGCGTGCCCTGGGCGCGGAACCAGGCGGCGCCATGCATGGCGATCTGGGCAACCTGCACAAAGGTCTCCACGTTGTTGTTGACCGTGGGCAGCCCGAGGTAGCCGCGGTCGACGGGGAAGGGCGGGCGGGTGCGGGGGATGCCGCGCTTGCCTTCGACCGATTCGATCAGCGCGGTTTCCTCGCCGCACACATAGGCGCCTGCCACCAGATGCAGGGCGATGTCGAAGCCGTGGCCGCTGCCCGCGATGTCCGACCCCAGCCAGCCTGCACGGCGGCGTTCGTTCAGCACCTGCTGCAGGTGGGGGGCGATGAAGGCGTACTCGCCACGCAGGTAGACGAAGCCCTGGGTGGCCCCGACGGTGAGGGCGGCCAGCGTCATGCCCTCCACCACCTCGTGGGCCCAATCCATCAGCAGCAGGCGGTCCTTGAAGGTGCCGGGCTCGCCTTCGTCGGCGTTGCAGGTGATGGCCCGGGGGCCGGGCGCCTGCTGGCACGCCAGCCACTTCTGCCAGGTCGCAAAGCCTGCGCCCCCTCGGCCGCGCAGGCCGGCCTCGCGCAGCGTGGCGATCAGGTTGCGGCGGCCCTGTTCCAGGCCGGACGCCAGCAGGCGCTGCAGCGCGGCGCCGGGCGAAATGGGGTGGCTCAGCGTCTGCTGATGGCGCCACACGGGGTTGCTGACCGCGAAAAAATCGTCAGGCCAGGCGTCCAGCGGGGTGGCCGTGCGGATCAGGTCGGCGATCTCGTCGATGCGGCGCGGCGTGAGGCGCACCAGCGGGCGTTCGTTGACCAGGCCGGCCGGTCCCTGGTCGCACAGGCCGGTGCACGACGTGCGGTGCACCGAGACCAGGCCATCGGCGCGGGTCTGCTCGGGTTGTACGCCGAGCCGGGCGCACAGACGCGCGAGCAGGGCCTCGCTGCCCGCCATCCGGTCGGTGGGGCTGTCGCTCAGGTAGACCGTGTAGCGGCCCCGCGGCGTGCTGCTGAGGAAGTGGTAGAAGCCCACCACGCTGCGGATGGCTGCATGGCCCAGACCCCAGCGGCGGGCCAGCGCGTCGACCACGGTATCGGGCACATGGTGAAGGCGGGCCTGCACGGCACGCAGCACCTGCAGCAGCGCGCCCGGGCCGGCCGGCCAGGCGGCGAGCAGGGCGTCGAGGTCGAAGGCTGAGGAAGGCGGGGGTGGAGGCAGCATGCGACAAGGGCCGGGGTGTGCAGGGCATGTTGCACCAGGGAACCAATTGCCCTGCGACCGCTCTACAATGAACCCTGTACCGTATCCATGACAAGCCCTGTGCGTCGCTTTCTTGCGATCTTTCTGATCTGTCTGCTCCCGTTGCAGTCGATGCTGGCCCTGGCCGCACCGGCCTGCAGCGCGCTGCCTGACGCTCAGGAGCACCACATGCACCCGGGGCTGGATACCGCCGAAGAGCTGGCCGCGCACGCGCTGTCGCATCGGCTGGGTGCACACCACCATGCTCATCTCGACGGCGCGGTATCCCCCGCCTCAGGGACCGAGCCCATGGCCCACGCCGACGGGGCGACACCCTGTCCCCATGGCGGCGTTCACTCGCACGCTGACACGGACCAGGGCTCGGACGCCGACCAGGCTGATTGCGACAGCGCCTTGCACTGCATGGGGTCGCACCTTGTGTCCCTGTTGCCTGGCTGTGTCGTCCGCAGCGTGGCACCTGACGGCCGCAATCTTCCTGCGCCCCACGCCAGCGCCGCGTTCCGCTCGGCCCTGCGCAAACTCTACAACGACATCAAGGCACGCCATGGCGAGGACGCGGTGATCAACCTGTTTCCCGCACTACCCGTGTCCCTGGCCGTGGAGACCGGACGCGTCTGGATGCCGAAGGCTGACCTACCGCTACGTATCTACGATCAGACGCGCCGAGCGGGTTTTGTCGAAACATTCACGGTCGGTGAGACTGACTGAGCTCACTTGAGGGTGGGAATCGTTCAGCGTGGCAGGCGTTTAACGATGATCGATCCGATATCCGCTT
>JAJUHM010000352.1 GCA_029279925.1 Aquabacterium olei | reverse complement strand
GGCCGCCTTGGGCAACCAGTTCTGCACCGTGCCCTCGAGTCGGGCCAGGGTGTGCAGTTGGTCGGGCTGGGGCTGGGGCCATCCGGCATCCGCGGCCCGCTGGGGCTGCAGCCGGAACTCCATCTTGCCGCGCTTGAACGAGGCGGTCACCAGGTCGCGCAGCGCCGGCTCCAGGCCACGGAACTCGTCCGCCAGCTTGAAGCTGAGGTCGAGAAAACGGCTGTTGACCGAACGCAGTTCGGCTCCGACCGAACCGCTGACGCCCTTCCGCGACGCCGCTGGCGTGTCGGAATCCTCGCCGTGCTCACCCATAGGGTCAGGCAGGGAAGCCACCGCACTGGCGAAGCCGGTCATACTGTAGACTGACATGGTTACTTGACACCGGACAAAACTCGATTATGTCAAAGCCCAAACCCGCCCCGTTGCCCTCGGGCACCGTCGTGGGGGGCTACCAGGTGGTCAAGAAGCTTGCGGCCGGCGGCTTCGGCGTGGTTTACCTGGCCGAAGACCCCGAAAAACGCCTGGTCGCCCTCAAGGAATACCTGCCCGCCTCGCTCGCCGAGCGCTCGCCTGGCGAGCTGATCCCGCGCGTCAAGCCGGACAAGCAGCCCCTGTACCGCCTGGGGCTCAAGAGCTTCTTCGAAGAAGGCCGTTCGCTGGCTCAGATCGCACACCCCAGTGTGGTCTCGGTGCTCAACTTCTTCCGCGAGAACGAAACCGTCTACATGGTGATGAACTACCTGCAGGGCGACACCCTTCAGGACTTCATCGTCACCGCGCGCGACCTCAAGCGCGACAAGGTCTTCCGCGAATCGACCATCCGCAGCCTGTTCGACGAAATCCTCCGCGGCCTGCGCATCGTGCACCAGCACAAGATGCTGCACCTCGACATCAAGCCAGCCAACGTCTTCATCACGAACGACAACAAGGCCGTGCTGCTCGATTTCGGCGCGGCCCGCGAGGTGCTGTCCAAGGAAGGCAACTTCATCCGCCCGATGTACACGCCCGGCTTTGCTGCGCCCGAGATGTACCGCCGCGACGGCTCGCTGGGTCCGTGGACCGACATCTATGCCATCGGCGCGTGCATCTACGCGTGCATGCAGGGCTACCCGCCCAACGACGCCCCCCAGCGCCTTGAAAAAGACCGCCTGGGGTTGTCGCTCTCGCGCCTGCGCAACGTCTATTCCGATAACCTGCTGGAGGTGACGGAGTGGTGCATGTCACTCGACCCGCTGGCCCGTCCACAAAGCGTGTTCGCCCTGCAGAAGGAGCTCGCCCGTGAAACCGAGCGCCGCTACTCCAAACTCACCTTCGCCGAACGCGTGAAGCTGCAGCTTGAAAACCTCAAGACCGGTACCAAAGCATGAGGTTCTCCGTTTACCAGATCAGCCGCAAGGGCGGCCGCGAAAAGAACGAAGACCGCATGGGCTACTGCTACACGCGGGATGCCGGTCTGTTTGCGCTGGCCGATGGCATGGGTGGGCACCCCGAGGGCGAAATGGCCTCGCAACTGGCCCTCCAGACCATGGCCGCGCTGTTCCAGCGCGACGCCCGCCCTACCCTGGCCGACCCTGTCCGCTTCCTTCAGGATGCCATCATGGCCGGGCACCATCAGCTGCTGCGTTACGCCAGCGAAAAAGGCCTGATCGACACCCCCCGCACCACGCTGGTTGCCTGCATCCTCCAGGGCAACGCGGCCTACTGGGCGCACTGCGGTGACTCCCGCCTCTACTTCGTCCGCGGCGACAAGCTGGTCGCCCGCACCCGCGACCACTCCTACTCCGAGCTGCAGCAGACGCTCTCCAGCGTCGTGCCCATCAACGAGCGCTACAACCGCAACGTGCTGTTCACCTGCCTGGGCAGCCCCGGCAAGCCGGTGATCGACACGGCCGGCCCGCTGCTGCTCCAGAAGGGCGACCGCGTGCTGCTGTGCTCCGACGGGCTGTGGGGCACGGTCGACGATGAGGTCATCACCCAGCACCTGGCCACCCACGCCATTGCCGACGCCGTGCCCGAACTCGTCGAAGAGGCATTGCGCAACGGCGGGCCCAAGTGCGACAACGTCACCGTCATCGCCATGGAGTGGGAATCCGCCGGGCACGAAGACCCGGCCGGCGTCTCGACCGACTCCCTGGGCGAAGAGGTGTTCGCCTCCACCATCCAGGCCAGCGTGGGCAATGCCGGCGGGCCGGGTAACATCGCCGACGCCGACGACCTGGACGAAGCCGAGATCGAGCGCTCCATCCGCGAGATCAACGAAGCCATACGCCGATCCGCCGCCGCTGCGCGCAAGACCTGACGGCGGCCCGACGCCATTCCCGAGGGCACGGCATCGCGCGCGTGCCCTCTTTGTTTTTTCACCTGACCCCTTTCCTGACAGGAGCCACCATGGCCTTCCAACGCCCGCACGGCCGCGCTGCCGATTCGCTGCGCCCGCTCACCATCACCCGCGGCTACACCCGCCACGCCGAAGGCTCGGTGCTCATCTGTTTCGGTGACACCAAGGTGCTGTGCACCGCCTCGGTCGAAGAGAAGGTGCCGCCGCACAAGCGCGGCAGCGGTGAAGGCTGGGTCACCGCCGAATACGGCATGCTGCCCCGCTCCACCCACACCCGCAGCGACCGCGAAGCCGCCCGCGGCAAGCAGAGCGGCCGCACCCAGGAGATCCAGCGCCTGATCGGCCGCAGCCTGCGCGCCGTGGTCGACCTGGCCAAGCTCGGCGAGCGCTCCATCGTGCTCGACTGCGACGTCATCCAGGCCGATGGCGGCACCCGCACCGCCGCCATCACCGGGGCCTACGTGGCCCTGATGGACGCAGTCAACGGCCTGCTGGCTTCCGGCAAGATCGCCGACAACCCCGTGCGGCAGCCCGTGGCCGCCATCAGCGTCGGCATCGTCGAAGGCACGCCGCTGCTGGACCTGGAGTACGTCGAAGACTCGGCCTGTGACACCGACATGAACGTCGTGATGACCGGCGCCGGCCACTTTGTCGAGGTCCAGGGCACCGCCGAAGGCGTGGCCTTCACCCGCGCCGAGATGGACCAGCTGCTGGCCCTGGCCGACAAGGGCATCCGCGAGCTGATCGCCGCCCAGGCGTCCGCCCTGGCCCAGCCGCTGGCCTGAAGCCCGCCCGTCCCGCCCGCATGAGGCCGCCATGTCACGACAACTGATTCTTGCTTCCAACAACGCCAAGAAACTGCGCGAGCTACAGGCCCTCATCGCGCCGCTGGGCGTCGACCTGGTGACGCAGGGGTCTCTCGGCATTTCCGAGGCCGAAGAGCCCCACGTCACCTTTGTCGAAAACGCGCTGGCCAAGGCCCGGCACGCCGCCCGCGAGGGCAACGGCCCGGCCCTGGCGGACGACTCCGGCCTGTGCGTCGATGCCCTGGGCGGGGCACCCGGTGTGCGCTCGGCACGCTACGCGGTCGATGCGGGCCGCGTGCCGGAAGGCGCGGGACGGGACGTGATCGACCCGGCCAACAACGCGTGGCTGCTGGCGCAGATGGCCCACCTGCCCGCGCCCGCGCAGCGCCGCGCCCACTTCACCTGTCTGCTGGTGGCCGTGCGCCATGCCGACGACCCCGAGCCCCTGATCGCCGAAGGCCACTGGTCGGGCGAGTTGCTGCAGGCCCCGCAAGGCGAGCACGGCTTCGGCTATGACCCGCTGCTGTGGATCCCCTCGCACGGCCTGAGCGCCGCCCAGCTCGACCCGGAGACCAAGAACGGCATCAGCCACCGCGCCGTGGCCTGCCGGACGCTGCTGGCGATGATGCGGGCGCGCTGGGGCCTGGCCGACGACCCGGCAGGAGCCGGTTCGCCAGCCCTTTGGCCCTGGCTGGCCCCCTGACCTCGCCCACGCCCTTGCGTTCCCTCTCATGATCACGCTGCAACTCCCCGGCACCCTCGCGGCCCTGCCCCCGCTGTCGCTCTACGTGCACCTGCCCTGGTGTCTGCGCAAGTGCCCGTACTGC
>JAJUHM010000351.1 GCA_029279925.1 Aquabacterium olei | reverse complement strand
GGCTGGATGCCGTGGTCAACAGCGCCTCCACCTTCGAGTACGACGACGCGGCCACCTTCACCTACGCCGCGCTGGAAAAGCACCTGCGCGCCAACACCGCACCGGCCATCGTGCTGGCGCAGGCGCTGGCGGCGCACCTGGCCGAGCGCGGCGTGAACGAGGGCGGGGCGGGGGCGGTCGTCAACCTGCTCGACCAGAAGCTGTGGAACCCGAACCCCGATTTCCTGAGCTACACGCTGTCGAAGGCGGCGCTTGAATCCGCCACCACGCTGCTGGCGCTGGCGCTGGCCCCCCGCGTGCGGGTGGTCGGCGTGGCGCCGGGCCTCACGCTGACCAGCGAGTGGCTGCAGGGCGAAGCCTTCCAGCAGGCGCATGCGCTGTCGCCGCTGGGGCGCTCGTCCACCCCGGAAGACGTGGCCGCGACCGTGGCCTTCGCGCTGACCAACCGCTCGATCACGGGCACCACGCTGCTGGTCGATGGCGGCCAGCACCTCCAGCGCTTCGAGCGCGACTTTTCCATGATGTGAGCGCGAGCCATGTCCCTGACCAAAGGCAACCAGATCCTGACCCTCACCGGCCTGCGCTTCGACGCGAGCCTCGGTGTGCTTGACCACGAAATCGACGCGCCGCAGCCTATTCAGGTCGACGCCGAGCTCAACATGGGCAGCCAGCCCCTGCTGCCGCGCGACGACGAACTGCTCAATGTGCTGGACTACCGCAAGGTGCGCGCCATCATCATCGAAGAGTGCCAGTCCGAGCACACCAACCTGCTCGAGACCCTGATCGGCAAGCTATGCAAGCGCCTGATGGACCTGCCCGGCGTGCTCGGCGTGCGCGTGAAGATTGCCAAGCTGGAGATCTTTGACGACTGCGAGGTGGCCATCCGCATGGAAACCGGGCAGTGGTGAGCACGCGGATTGCCGGGATCGGCGAAAATACCCGGTTATGACCGACGCGACCGCCCCCATGTCCACCCACCTGAGTTTCCACACGCCCGACGAAGAAGACCGCATGGTGGACGACGCCCTGCTGTTTGCCCGTGCCGCCCTGGCGGTCGAGGCCAAGGCCGGCGTGCCCGTGGCCCAGGCGGTGCAGCAAAGCGCCCAGGAGGCCGAAGAGGCTGCCCGCGCCCGCAAGCACGCGCACGAGATGAACAAGCTGCGCAAGCGCCTGCACCGTGAGGTGGGGCAGGCCATCGCCGACTTCAACATGATCGAAGACGGCGACAAAGTCATGGTGTGCATGTCCGGCGGCAAGGACAGCTACTCGATGCTCGACATCCTGATGAACCTGCAGCGGCGGGCCCCCATCCGGTTCGAGATCGTGGCGGTCAACCTGGATCAGAAGCAACCCGGATTCCCGGAGCACGTGCTGCCCGAGTACCTGACCAAGGTCGGCGTGCCCTTCCGCATCGAAGAGCAGGACACCTACAGCGTGGTCAAGCGCGTGGTGCCCGAGGGCAAGACCACGTGCAGCCTGTGCTCGCGCCTGCGCCGCGGCATCCTCTACCGCGTGGCCAAGGAACTGGGCTGCACCAAAATCGCGCTGGGCCACCACCGCGACGACATCCTGCAGACCATGTTCATGAACATGTTCTTCGGCTCGCGCCTGAAGGGGATGCCGCCCAAGCTGGTGACGGACAACGGCGAGCACGTCGTCATCCGCCCCATGGCCTACTGCCGCGAGCAGGACCTTGCCAAGTACGCCGAGCACCGCGAGTTCCCGATCATCCCGTGCAACCTGTGCGGCAGCCAGGACGGCCTGCAACGCCAGCAGATGCGCGAGATGATCAACGAGTGGGATCGCAAGTTCCCAGGCCGCGTCGACAACATGTTCACCGCGCTGTCCAACGTCGTGCCCTCGCACCTGATGGACCGCAAGCTCTACCCGTTCGAGACCATCAAGGCCACGGGCAGACCCGAAGCCGGTGGGGACATTGCTTTCGACGAAGATGAGGGCTGTGGTGACACGCCCGAGGTCGGCCTGCCCGCCGAAGCCACCGTGTCGATCAAGTCCATTCCGATTCGCCAGAGCAGTCAAGAGGTCTGATATGTCGATTGCCGCCCGCCCGCTTCGCTCCCGTGTCCTGCGCTGGTTGACCGGCGCGATGATGGGGGCGGCGCTGATCGGGCTGCAGGGCTGCGCGGCGCTCAACCAGGTCCGCACCGAGGTGCAGAGCTTCGGCGACTGGCCGGCCACCCGCACTGGCGGCCCGTTCGTGTTCGAGCGGCTGCCATCCCAGGCCAACCAGGCCGAGCAGGCTGCCCAGCTCGAAGCCGCGGCCTTGCCGGCCCTGCAGGAGCACGGCTTCACCCTGGCCCAGAACCCGGCCGATGCGCTGTACACCGTGCAGCTGGCGGCGATTGCCCGCGTGACCCAGCGCGGTGACCCCTTCTGGCCCGGGCCCTACTGGTATCACCCTTACCCCTGGGGTCGTCCCGGCGTGGGCGGCTGGTGGGGCACGGGCGGCGGCGGCCTGGCCCTGAGCTACCGTTTCGAGCAGCCGCAGGTGGACATGCAGGTCAGCGTGGTGGTGCGTGACCGCAAGACCCACGCCGTGCTGCATGAAGCCCGTGCCGGCGTGACCCGCCTGGGCACGTCGGACCCCGCCTGGTTCGCGCCGCTGTTCGACGCGGCCTTGAAGGATTTCCCGCTCACCGCGGGGCCGCGCACGGTGATCGTGCCGCTGCGCCCCGAATGAGTTCCCGTTTTTCTCCTCTGTTGTCCATGTCGCTTTCCATCGTCATCATGGCCGCGGGCAAAGGCACCCGCATGAAGTCTGCGCGCCCGAAGGTGCTGCACTGCGTGGCGGGCCGGCCCATGCTGGCCCACGTGGTCGCGACCACCGCCGCGCTGGGGGCCGACCGGCAGATTGTGGTCACCGGGCATGGCGCCGAACAGGTGGAAGCCGCCATGCGCGCCGCCTTCGCCGAAGCCCCGCTGCGTTTCGTGCGCCAGGAGCCGCAGCTCGGCACGGGCCACGCGGTCCAGCAGACGGTGCCCGAACTGCCGGACGACGGCGTCACGCTCATCCTCAACGGCGACACGCCGCTGATCGAGGCCGAGACGGCCATGGCCCTGGTGCAGGCCTGCAGCGGAGAGCGCCTGGCCCTGTTGACCATTCGCCTGGACGACCCCACCGGCTATGGCCGCATCGTGCGCGATGGCTGGGGTGAAAAGGTGCTCGCCATCGTCGAGCACAAGGACGCCACGGACGAGCAGCGCACCATCGACGAGGTCTACACCGGCATGATGGCTGCGCCGACCCGCCTGCTGAAAGGCTGGCTGGAGCGCCTGACCAACGACAACGCCCAAGGCGAGTACTACCTTACTGACGTGGTCGCGTTGTCAGTGGCTGACTCGGTGCCAGTGCGGGCGGCGCAACCCGCAGCGTCATGGGAGACACTGGGGGTGAACAGCAGGCTGCAACAGGCCGAGCTGGAGCGGGCCTGGCAGAAGGAACAAGCCCGCCGTCTGCTGGAGGCCGGCGTGACGCTCGCCGACCCGGAACGCTTCGATCTTCGCGGTGAACTGACTTGCGGACGCGACGTCTTCATCGACGTTGGCTGCGTGTTCGAGGGCAAGGTGACGCTTGCCGACGGCGTGCATGTCGGCCCCCACAGCGTCGTGCGCAATGCAAGTATCGGTCGCGGCACGCGCATTGAGGCCTACACGCACATCGACGAAGCCACCGTTGCAGACGACGCACGCCTTGGCCCCTACGCACGCTTGCGACCCGGTGCCGAGATCGGCTCGGAAGCGCACGTGGGCAATTTTGTTGAAATTAAGAAAAGCGTGCTGGGAGCAGGCTCGAAGGCCAACCATCTGGCCTATATCGGCGATGCCGAGATCGGTGCGCGCGTGAACGTGGGTGCCGGCACCATCACCTGCAACTATGACGGCGTGAATAAGCACCGCACCGTCATCGAGGACGACGCCTTCATCGGCTCCGACACTCAGCTGGTGGCACCCGTCACCGTTGGG
>JAJUHM010000350.1 GCA_029279925.1 Aquabacterium olei | reverse complement strand
TTCTTCGGCGAGCAGCAGATCTACCGGATCGACCACTACCTGGGCAAGGAGCCGGTGCAGAACCTCCTGGCCTTGCGCTTCGGCAACGCGCTGTTCGAGCCGCTGTGGCGGCGTGAGTCGGTGCGCGACGTGCAGATCACGGTGGCCGAGACCGTGGGCGTGGGCAGCCGCGCCGGGTTCTACGACCAGACCGGCGCCATGCGCGACATGGTGCAGAACCACCTGCTGCAACTGCTGTGCATCGTGGCCATGGAGCCGCCTGCATCGATCTCTGCCGACGCTGTGCGCGACGAGAAGCTCAAGATCCTGCGGGCGCTGCGCCCGATCGCCGGCGCCGATGTGGGCCTGAAGACGGTGCGCGGGCAGTACCGTGCCGGGGCGGCGGCTGGCAAGCCGGTGCCGGGCTACCTGGAAGAGGAGCGCATTCCGCCGGGCAGCACCACCGAGACCTTCGTGGCGCTGCGCGCCGAGATCGACACCTGGCGCTGGGCCGGCGTGCCCTTTTTCCTGCGCACCGGCAAGCGCATGCCGCAGCGCGTGGCCGAGATCGTCGTCAACTTCCGCAGCGTGCCGCATTCCATCTTCGGGCAGACGGCCGACAGCCTGAACCCCAACCGCATGGTGATCCGCATGCAGCCCGAGGAAAAGGTCGAGCTGCACCTGCTCGCCAAGCAGCCGGGTGACGTCATGCACCTGCAGCCGGTTCACCTGAATCTGGACTTTGCCGAGACCTTCCGCTCGCGTCGCCTGGAGGCCTACGAGCGCTTGCTGATGGATGTGATGCGTGGCAACCTGACGCTGTTCGTGCGCCGGGACGAGCAGGAGGCCGCGTGGCGCTGGGTCGAGCCCATCATGGACGCCTGGAAGGCCAGCACCGAGCGGCCCAAGCCCTACACGGCAGGCACCTGGGGGCCGGCCGCCTCGAGCGCCTTGCTGGGGCGCGACGGGCTGGCCTGGCACGAGGAGATCTGACATGGCAGCGCCCGCGCGAACGCCAGCGGGCCGCCTTGCTCCTGGCTCCCTGCTGCGGGCACCCTGATTGCCCGCTGTCAGCACCTTCTGTCCGACCCGGTCGACCCATTCGAATCGCCATGCAACTCAATCACCACACGGCCGCCGACGCGGCCACCCTGGCGGCCAACCTGGCGCGCTTCACGGCCGACCGGCTGCAGGCCGCCCTGGCCGAACGCGAGCGCGTGCTGCTGGTGCTGTCCGGCGGCAGCACCCCGGTGCCGTTCTTCGAGGCGCTGTCCCGCCTGCCACTGGACTGGTCGCGTGTGGTCGTGACCCTGGCCGATGACCGCTGGGTGCCGCTGGACCATGCCGACAGCAACGCGCGCCTGGTGCGAACGCACCTGCTGCAGGGGCCTGCCGCAGCGGCCACTTTTGTGCCGGTCAGCAGCGAAGCGCCCACGCCCACCGACGGCCAGCCTGCCATCGAGGCCGAACTGGCCGGCTTGCCGTGGCCGGCCGAGGTGACGGTGTTCGGCATGGGCGGCGACGGCCACACGGCCTCGCTGTTCCCGCAGGCCCCGGAGCTGGCCGCCGCGCTGGACGACGCGCAGGCCCCGTTGACGATGCCCGTGGGGGCCCCGGCCCCGCCGAATGTGCCGGTGCCGCGCCTGACGCTGACGCGCCGTGCGCTGCTGGACACGCGGTGCGCGGTGATCCACTGCACCGGCGCGGCCAAGCGTGCCTTGCTGCAGCGTGCATCCGAAGCCGGGGAGGTGGCCGAGCTGCCCATCCGCATCGTCCTCCAGCAGGACCGCGTGCCCGTGCACATCTTCCATGTCGACTGAAGCGGGCGGCGCGTGCCTCCTGCCATTTCCTTCCTGATTCCGAGACCGACACCATGTCCGCCAGTTACCCCCGCCTGCTCGGCGATGTGGGCGGCACCAATGCCCGCCTGGCTTTGCAACAAGCGCCCGATGCCCCCATCGAGCACATCGTCAACCTGCCATGCAAAGACTTCCCCGGTCCGCGCGAGGCCATCGAGCATTACCTGCAGCAGGTGCTGCCCCGAACGGGCGGGCAGCGTCCGCTCGCCGGCGTGGTCGGCATCGCCAATCCCATCCTGGGCGACCGGATTGCGCTGACCAACGCCCACTGGGCGTTCTCGATCAGCGAGCTGCGCGATGCGCTGGGGCTGTCGTCGCTGGTGTTCCTGAACGACTTCACGGTGCTGGCGCTCTCCCTGCCGGGCCTGCCGGCGGCCGACCTGGTGCAGGTCGGCGGTACCGAGCCCATGCCGGGCAAGGCCAAGGCGCTGCTGGGTGCCGGCACGGGACTGGGCGTGTCGGGGCTCGTGCCGGTGCCCGGGCAGGATCTGTGGGTGCCGCTGGAAGGCGAGGGCGGGCACGTGACCCTGCCGGCCTTTGATGAAGACGAGGCCCGCGTGATCGGCGCGCTGCGCACCTTGCTGCCGGACCATGTGTCGGCCGAGCGTGGGGCGCTGTCAGGTCAGGGCATTCAAGCGCTGTACCAGGCCCACTGCCTGTTGGCCGGTGTGGCACACGCCAACCTGAGCCCGGCCGACGTGACCCAGCATGCGCTGGACGGCACCGATGTGGAGTGCGTGGCCGCGCTGAACACCTTCTGCGCCATGATGGGCACCGTGGCGGCCGACCTGGCGCTCACGCTGGGCGCCCAGGGGGGCGTCTACATCGGCGGGGGCATCGTGCCCAAGCTGGGTGACTTCTTCCTGCGCTCGCCCTTCCGCGCGCGCTTCGAGCGCAAGGGCCGTTTCGGCGACTACCTCGCGCGCATCCCCGTCTACGTGATTCATTCGGCCTACCCGGCCCTGATCGGAGCCAGCCGCGCCTGATCACCCGTCGGGTCGCGCTTCCAAAAGAAAACCCGCCTGCCGGCGGGTTTTTCTATGGCGGATTTCCGTCGCGCCGTCTCAGTTCGCGCCCTGCGTGGCCGGGCGCACGCGGGCCGGCGAGCTGGGGAAGGAGTGACGCAGGATGCGCCAGATCACCTGGCTGAACTGCTTGACCATCGAGCCGGTGTTGTAGAACTGGCCGTAGCGGGCGCAGATTTCCTTCACCTCGACCGCCATTTCGGCGTACCGGTTGGCCGGCACGTCGGGGAACAGGTGGTGCTCGATCTGGTGGCTCAGGTTGCCCGTCCACAGGTCGATCAGCTTGCCACCGGTCAGGTTGCTCGAACCGCGGATCTGACGCACGTACCAGTGGGCGCGGGTCTCGTTCTTCAGCACGCTCTTGGGGAAGGTCTCGACGTTGGTCGTGAAGTGGCCGCAGAAGATGACGGTGTACGTCCAGATGCTGCGGATCACGTTGGCCACGGCGTTGCCGGCCAGCACGGTCAGGAAGCCCGGCCCGGCCAGCAGCGGGAACACGATGTAGTCCTTGATCATCTGACGGCGCATCTTCAGCAGGGCCGGCTTGGCGATCCGGTACATCTGCTTGTTCGACACGCGACCCGAGAACCAGCGGCCCAGGCGCAGGTCCTGGATGGCCACGCCCCACTCGAACAGCAGCGCGAAGATGACCGCGTAGATCGGCTGACCCAGGCGGGCCGGATGCCACTTCTGCTCGGGGAACAGGCGCAGCACGCCATAGCCCAGGTCTTCGTCCATGCCATGGACGTTGGTGTAGGTGTGGTGACGGAAGTTGTGGGTCTTGCGCCAGTTGTCGCTGGTGCCGGCGATGTCCCACTCGAAGGACTTGCCCTGCAGGTGGGGGTCGCCCATCCAGTCGTACTGACCGTGGATCACGTTGTGACCCAGCTCCATGTTGTCCAGGATCTTGGACATGGCCAGCAGCACCACACCGGCTGCCGCAGCGGGGAACAGCCAGCCTTCCGGCAGGAAGAATGCGGCCATCAGCATTATGCGGCCCATGGCCTCTCTCTAGCGCAACCCCTAGTATAACAGGAGGATGTAGAGAGCGTCGCGCTCTCCCAGGTCGGCAACGTAGCGGGCGCGCAGGTCATCGATCTCTGCGCCGAAGAGGGCAACATCG
>JAJUHM010000349.1 GCA_029279925.1 Aquabacterium olei | reverse complement strand
GGCGTGGCGAAGTGCGCGGCGAACGGATCGACCGACGCCGGCAGCGTGTCCTGCATCGTCTTGATCACGTGCGCCATCGTGTCCAGCCCCACCACGTCGGCGGTGCGGAAGGTGCCGCTGGAGGCGCGCCCGAGCCGCTTGCCGGTCAGGTCATCGACGACGTCGAAGGTCAGGCCATGCCGCTCGGCTTCGACCATCGTCGACAGCATCCCGGCAATCCCGATGCGGTTGGCGACGAAGTTCGGCGTATCCTTGGCGCGCACCACATTCTTGCCCAGCGTCGTGGTGACGAAGGCCTCCAGCGCGTCGAGCACGTCGGCACGCGTCTCGGGCGCGGCGATCAGCTCCACCAGCGGCATGTAGCGCGGCGGGTTGAAGAAGTGGATGCCGCAGAAGCGCGCACACAGCGCCGCCGGCAGCGGCTCGGCCAACTGACAGATCGGCAGGCCCGAGGTGTTGGTGGCCAGGATGGCGTGCGCGGCCAGGTGCGGCGCGATGCGGGCGTAGAGCTGGTGCTTCCAGTCCATGCGCTCGGCGATCGCCTCGATGACGAGGTCGCATTCACCCAACAGCGCCAGGTGCTCGTCGTAATTGGCCGGCCGGATCAGATCGGCATCATCGGCCACGCCCAGCGGGCTGGGCTTCATTTTCTTCAGGTTGGCAATCGCCTGACGGGCGATGGCGCTCTTGTCGGCGCCGTCCTTGGGCAGGTCGAACAGCACCACCGGCACCTTGACGTTGATCAGGTGCGCGGCGATTTGCGCCCCCATGACGCCGGCGCCGAGCACGGCGACGCGTTTGACGGTGAATCGGGACATGATGAATCCTTGCAATGGGCGGGGCGCGTCAGTTCGCGCGCACCCAGGTCTGCGTGCGGCCAATGAACAGGATGGAGCCGCGCACCTCCAGCTTGGCGCCGCCTTCTACCGGGGTCAGGCGCACGTTGTAGGTCTTGCCGTTTTCGGGATCGAGGATGGTGCCGCCCTCCCAAACCGCCTTGCCCGGCACCTGCCGCACGCCGCGGATGATCTCCAGCCCGATGATGGGTTGGTCCTTGCGGTCGTCGGTGCAGGCGGTGCAGCGGCGGTTGGGGTCAGCGCCCTTGCGCAGCAGCTTCTCGACGCGCCCGGTCAGCACACCGTCCTGCTCGGTGATGACGACTTCGCTTTTGATTTCTTTGGTGTCGTCGTCGATGGTGTGCCACCGGCCGACGGGGGTGGGATTGGCCCAGGCCGGGGCGGCCAGGGCCAGCAACAGTGCAACGATGCCGTGCCGCATGGGTCGACTCCTCTGCGCCGAGACGATCAGGCCAGGGCCGCGTCGGTGTCCATGAGCGCTGCGCTGCCGGAGCGGGCCAGCCGCATCAGCGTCGCGGTCTCCGGGAACAGCCGGGCGAAGTAAAAGCGCGCCGTCTGCAGCTTGGCGGTGTAGAACGGGTCGGTGCTGCCGGCGGCGATGGCCTTGAGCGCCACCGAGGCCATGCGGGCAAAGAAATAACCGAACACCAGGTGGCCCGCCACGCGCAGGTAGGGCACGGCGGCAGCGCCAGCCTCATCCGGGTTTTGCAGCGCCTTGAAGCCGATTTCGGTGGTGAACTTGGTCATCTGCTCGCCCAGATAGGCCAGCGGGTTGATGAACTCGGCCATCTTCTCGTTGACGCCTTCTTCCTCCACCAGCGCGGCCACCAGCTTGCCGAATTTCTTGAGCGTGGCGCCGTTGTTGGCCAGCACTTTACGGCCCAGCAGGTCCAGGCTCTGCACGGTGTTGGTGCCCTCGTAGATCATGTTGATGCGGGCATCGCGCACATACTGCTCCATGCCCCATTCCTTGATGTAGCCGTGGCCGCCAAAGACCTGCAGGCAGTGGTTGGTGGCCTCGAAGCCGTTGTCGGTCAGGAAGGCTTTGGCGATCGGTGTCAGCAGGGCCAGCAGATCGGCGCTGTCCTTGCGCACTTTCTCGTCGGGGTGGTGCAATTCCTTGTCCAGCAGCAGCGCGCAGTAGATCAACAGGGCTCGCCCGCCCTCGGCATAGGCCTTGGCGGTCAACAGCATCTTGCGCACGTCCGGGTGCACGATGATGGGGTCAGCGGGCTTGTCCTTGGCCTTCGGACCCGAGAGGCTGCGCATCTGGATGCGGTCTTTGGCGTAAGCCAGCGCGTTCTGGAAGGCCACCTCGGTCAGCCCGACCGACTGGTTGCCCACGCCCAGGCGGGCGGCGTTCATCATCACGAACATCGCCTGCAGGCCCTTGTTCGGCTGGCCGACCAGGGTGCCGACCGCGCCGTCCAGGATCATCTGGCAGGTGGCGTTGCCGTAGATGCCCATCTTGTGCTCCAGGCCGCCGCAGTAGATGGCGTTGCGCTCGCCCAGGCTGCCGTCGGGGTTGACCAGGAACTTGGGCACCAGGAACAGGCTGATCCCCTTGCTGCCCGCCGGAGCGTCGGGCAGGCGGGCCAGCACCAAGTGCACGATATTTTCGGCCAGGTCGTGTTCACCGGCGGAGATGAAGATCTTCTGCCCGGTGAGTTTGTAGGTGCCGTCGGGCTGCGGCTCGGCCTTGGTGCGCAGCAGGCCCAGGTCGGTGCCACAGTGCGGCTCGGTCAGGCACATGGTGCCGGTCCACTCGCCGCTGGTCAGCTTGGGCAGGAACAGCGCCTTCTGCGCCTCGGTGCCGTGGGCGTGCAGGCACTCATATGCTCCGTGCGACAGACCGGGGTACATGGTCCACGCCTGGTTGGCGCTGTTGAGCATCTCGTAGAAGCACTGGTTGACCACGAAGGGCAGCCCCTGTCCGCCGTAGGCCGGGTCGCACGACAGGGCGGGCCAGCCGCCGGCCACGTACTGCTCGTATGCGGCTTTGAAGCCCTGCGGCGTGGTGACGGAGTGGGTGGTCTTGTCCAGCCGGCAGCCCTCGGCGTCGCCGCTGATGTTGAGCGGGAAAGTCACCTCGGCGGCAAATTTGCCCCCCTCTTCCAGCACGGCGTTGATGGTGTCGGCATCCACCTCGGCGTGCGGCGGGCAGACCTTGAGCTCGTCGACGACGTGAAAGACTTCGTGCAGCATGAACTGCATGTCGCGCAGGGGCGGGGTGTACTGGGGCATGGTGGTCTCCTGGAAAGCGGGTGAACGGTGGAGGGGTTGAAGGGGCTGGTGCTCAGGGCTGGTAGCGCGCCAGAATGTTGTCGAAACCGGTGCGGGCATGGTGCAGCCCGGCCGGGCTGCGCAGAAAGCGCGCCTCGTAGTGCAGCGCGAGGATCAGACCGTGGATTTCGAAGGCGATCTGCGCCGGATCGGCGTCGGCGCGCAGGTGACCTTCGTCGATGGCGATGCGGATGGCACGCCGCACGGCCGACTGCCAGGTATTGACCGTGTCCACGAGCGCATCGCGCACGGGGCCAGGGCGGTCGTCGAACTCCACCGCGCCGCTGATGTAGATGCAGCCCGAGTCGATCTCCAGCGACGTCTGCCGCATCCAATGGTCGAACAGCGCGCGCAGCCGCGGCAACCCGCGCGGGGCGGCCAGTGCCGGTTGAAACACATCGCGTTCGAAACGCGCGTGGTACTCACGCACGACGGCGATCTGCAGCTCCTCGCGCGAGCCGAAGTGCGCGAAGACGCCCGACTTGCTCATGCCCATCAGCTCGGCGATGGCGCCGATGCTCAGGCCCTCCAGCCCGACGTGCGAGGCCAGCCCGAGCGCCGCGTCGATGATGGCGGCCTTGGTCTGCTGCCCCTTGTGCGGGGCGCGGCCGGCGCTGCGGCCACGGGCGCGAGCCGCCGGGTGAGCGGCGTCGATGTCGGCCATGCGAGCCTCCAAAATAAAACGAACGGTCGTTCTATTCTAGAGGCGAACGACGGCCTGTCAATCCCCAAGACCTAGGGAAAACCCTGTACCCTAACCCGACCAGACGCCAGCCCGGAGGATGGTGCTGACGCCCAGCATCGGCGCCAACGTGCAAACCCTGTCAGTGCGAGCGAATCATCGTGCCGAACGGCTGGTCGCCCAGCACCCAT
>JAJUHM010000348.1 GCA_029279925.1 Aquabacterium olei | reverse complement strand
TGGCTCGACGCGGCCCGCGCCACCGCGGCGCAGGCCGAGGCCGCGCGCTGACTCAGGCCCACTGACTCAAGCCCGCTGACTCAGGTCCCGTCCAGCCGGATCCAGGTCGTCTTCAGCTCGGTGTACTTTTCCAGCGCGTGCAGCGACTTGTCGCGGCCATTGCCGGATTGCTTCACCCCCCCGAACGGCACCGTGATGTCGTCGTCGTCGTACTGGTTGACGTGCACCGTGCCCGCGCGCAGCGCGCGTGCGACGCGGTGGGCGCGGTCCAGGCTGCGGCTCCACACGCTGGCCTGCAGGCCGTAGCTGGACGCATTCGCCAGGCTCACCGCCTGAGCCTCATCCTCGAAACGGACCACGCTGAGCACCGGCCCGAAGATCTCTTCCTGCGCGATCGTCATGTCGTTGCGCACGCCATCGAACACCGTGGGCTCGACGTAGAACCCGCCCGTGTCGGCACGCGCCTGGCGGCCGCCGGCCAGCAACCGCGCGCCCTGCGCGTTCCCTTGCTCGATGTAGCGCAGCACCGTGTTCAGCTGCCCCTCGTCGACCAGTGCACCCATGACGGTGCCCGTCGACAGCGGATCGGCCGGCTGGTACTTCGGCGTGAGCGCGACGATGCGCTCGACCACTGCATCGGCAATGGACGCGTGCACCAGCAGGCGCGACGGCGCGTTGCACGACTCGCCCTGGTTGAAGAACAGGCTGCCTGCCACCGTGGCCACAGCCCGGTCCAGGTCATCGAAGTCGTCGAACAGCAGCACGGCCGACTTGCCGCCCAGTTCGTTGAACACGCGCTTGAGGTTGCTGCGGCCCGCGTACTCGAGCATCTTGCGGCCCACGCGGGTCGACCCTGTGAAGCCGAGGGCATCGACATCCATGTGCAGCGCCAGCGCCTCGCCGGCCTCGTGCCCATAGCCCGGCACGACGTTGAACACGCCCTCGGGCACACCGGCCTTCAGCGCCAGCTCGGCCAGGCGCAGCGCCGTCAGCGGCGACTTCTCGGACGGCTTGAGCACCACGCAGTTACCACATGCCAGCGCCGGCCCCAGCTTCCACGCAGCCATGATCATCGGGTAGTTCCAGGGCACGATGGCGCCCACCACGCCCACGGGCTCGCGCTGAATCAGCGCCAGCGCGTTCGCCGGCGTCGGCGCGATCTCGTCGTACACCTTGTCGATGGCCTCGGCGTACCAGGCGATGCAGCGGGCCGCGGCCGGCACGTCCACGCTCAGGCTGTACTGGATGGGCTTGCCCATGTCCAGCGTCTCGAGCAGCGCCAGCTCGTCCTTGTGCTGCGTGATCAGCTCGGCAAAGCGCAGCAGGATGCGCTTGCGCACGGCTGGCGCCTTGCGCGACCAGCGGCCGTCCTCGAAAGCCTGGCGCGCGGCACGCACCGCCGCGTCCACATCGGCCTGCTGGCCCCGCGTCACATCCAGGAGCTTGCGCCCGTCGATCGGGGAGTGGCAGGCAAAGGTCTGGCCGTCCACGGCGGCGACGCGCTGCCCGCCGATGAAGGCCCGGCCGTCCAGCCGACCTTCGGCCAGGAGGGCATCGGCCCGGTCTCGCCACAGGCCGGCGGTGGCACTCGCGGCGGGGTGGGAAGCGGGGGGCAAGGTGGGTTCGGTCATCGGGCATCCTCCTGTCCCCCTACTCTAGCCAATCCCCGCCCGGCCCGGCGAGACCGTCACGACAAGGCCACGCCGCCTGCGCCACAATGGTCCGGTTGATGCAGGAGGAACGTCATGCCGGTGATCGTGGTCGCCAATCCCAAAGGGGGCGTGGGCAAATCCACGCTGTCAAGCAACATCGCGGGCTGGCTCGCGCGCCAGGGGCACGCGGTCATGCTGGGCGATGTCGACCGCCAGCAGTCCTCGCGGCTGTGGCTCAGGCTGCGCCCGGCGCACCTGCCGCGCGTCGTCACCTGGGACATCAGCGAAGACCACATCGCGCGCCCGCCCAAGGGCACGACCCACGTGGTGCTCGACACCCCGGCCGGCCTGCACGGCAAGGGGCTGGATGCCGTGATGAAGCTGGCCGACAAGGTCATCGTGCCGCTGCAGGCCAGCGTGTTCGACATCTACGCCACCCAGGACTTCCTGACGGCCCTGGCCAAGAAAGGCCGCGCAGAGGGCAAGCAGGTGGGCGTGGTGGGCAACCGCATCAAGGACCACACCAAGGCCACAGAGCACCTGTGCGAGTTCCTGGCCACGATCGACGTGCCGCTGGTCACGCTGCTGCGCGACACGCAGAACTACGCCCACCTGGCCGCACACGGCCTCAGCCTGTGGGATGTGCCGGCCAACCGGGTCGAGAAAGACCTGGGCCAGTGGGCCCCGCTGCAGGACTGGCTGACCGCCCCCTGAGCCGGCGGCATCGGCCGCCTGCCCCCTTCCCGGCACCGGCCGCCGGCGCTATCGTGAAACCTCCCTGAGTTCGCTGCAGACAACATGGCTGTCCACGCCCTTGCCCCCTCGCCGCCGGTGTCCCACGCGCCGTCGTATTACGCCGCTTCCGGCCTGCCCCAGCCCGAGCGGCCGCCGCTGCAAGGCGCCACCGAGGCCGATGTCTGCGTCATCGGCGCCGGCTACACCGGCCTGTCCACGGCCCTGCACCTGGCCGAGGCCGGGTTGCGGGTGGTGGTGCTGGAGTCGGCCCGGGTCGGCTGGGGGGCCTCCGGCCGCAACGGCGGGCAGCTGGTGCACAGCTACTCGCGCGACATCGACGTCATCGAGGCGCGCCACGGCCCCGAGGCGGCACGGGCGCTCGGCAGCATGGCCTTCGAAGGAGCGGCCATCATCAAGGAGCGCATCGCCCGCTACGGCCTGGACTGCCACTTCCAGCCCGGCGGCCTGTTCACGGCCCTGTCGGCCCGGCAGGTGCGGCAGCTGGAGGCCCACCAGGCCTTGTGGACGCGCCTGGGTCACCGCGAGCTCGAGCTGCTGGACGCCACCGCGACCGAACGCGCGGTCGGCAGCCGCCGCTACTGCGCCGGCCTGCTCGATCGCAGCACCGGCCATGTGCACCCGCTGCGGCTGGCACAGGGCGAGGCCATGGCGTTCGAGTCCCTCGGCGGGGTCATCCACGAAGGCAGCGCCGTCACCCGCATCGACCGCGGAGACCCGGCCACCGTGCACACGGCCCAGGGCCACGTGCGGGCGCGCTTCGTCGTCGTGGCCTGCAACGCCTACATCGGCCAGCTGGAGCCCCAACTGGCCGCGCGCGCCATGCCGTGCGGCACGCAGGTGATCGCCACCGAGCCCCTGGGCGACCGTTTCCCGGAGGTGCTGCCATCGAACTGGTGTGTCGAGGACTGCAACTTCCTGCTGGACTACTTCCGGCTGTCGGCCGACCGGCGCCTGCTGTACGGTGGCGGCGTGGTCTATGGCGCACGCGACCCCGCTCACATCGAAGCCGTCATCCGCCCCAAGCTGCTCAAGACCTATCCGCAGCTGCGCGACGTGCGCATCGACTACGGCTGGACGGGCAACTTCCTGCTGACGCTGTCACGCCTGCCACAGGTCGGTCGCCTGGCCGACAACCTCTACTACTCGCAAGGGTGCTCGGGCCACGGGGTGACCTTCACGCACCTGATCGGACGCGTGCTGAGCGAGGCCATCCGCGGCCAGGCCGAGCGCTTCGACGCCTTCGCCCGCCTGCCGCACCTGCCCTTCCCGGGCGGGCGGCTGTTCCGGGTGCCGTTCACGGCGCTGGGCGCGCTGTACTACGACCTGCGCGACCGCCTGGGCGTCTGAGCGCCCTGGCGCGTCGGCTTCAGAACGTTTCCCAGTCGTCGTCGGACGGGTGCACCGTCAATACTCGTTACGGGCAAGTGCACACTCAACACATTCTGTTTATCGCTTCAGGTGCTTTCCACGTTTCTAAACCATCTGACTTAGTTCCGGAACTTCAAGGGCGTTTCCCGATTCGTGTAGAACTGAAAAGCCTAACAGAAGAGGATTTCGTCAAAATTCTAACTGTTCCTGAAAATGCCTTGATAAAACAATATAAGGC
>JAJUHM010000347.1 GCA_029279925.1 Aquabacterium olei | reverse complement strand
TCCAGAGCGGTTTCCAGCGACAGCCACGAAGCCAGACGCTTGGCCTTGTCGCGCGACAGGATGGTGTCGCCGTAGCCGTTTTCGATGGCGTCCACGGCCACCGAGACGAAGTCACCCACTTGGACTTCGACTTCGCCCTGGTCGTTGCGGAACTCGTCGATGGGCACATAGGCCTCGGACTTCAGGCCGGCGTTGACGACCACGAAGTTGTGTTCGACGGCCACCACCTCGGCGGTGATGACTTCGCCCTGGCGCATGTTGGCGCGCTGCAGCGACTCTTCAAAAAGGGCGGCAAAAGATTCAGACATGGAATTTCCTGTGCTGGGGTGAGCCAGCGGAAACGTTCAAGCCGACAGGAACGACGAGAACGGGTTGGGTTGAAGAACATGGCACCCGGGCCGGCTTTGCGCCGACCCCTGCTTGCGCGAAGCGCCTGCCTGGCAGCAGACGCTGGGAACCACAGCCTTGTGACGACCTTGCGTGGGCGCCGTCCGGTTCAGGACTTGACGATCACGTGAGGCCAGCCCTCGACCCACCAACCCAGCACGGTGTCCACCGATTCGTCGATGGTCAGCGCCGAGTTGTCGAGGCTTCGGGCGTCTGCAGCCGGCTTCAGGGGCGCCACCGCGCGGGTTCGATCCCGCAGGTCGCGCGCCTCCAAATCGGAGCAAATCTCTTTGAGGTTAGCAGAAAAGCCTTTGGAGATCAATTGCTTATGCCGGCGCTCGGCGCGCTGCGCCACCGATGCCGTCAGGAATACCTTGAGCGCGGCGTCCGGGAACACCACGGTGCCCATGTCGCGGCCATCGGCCACGAGGCCGGGCAGGGCGCGGAAATCCTTCTGCAGGTCGAGCAGCGCCTGGCGCACGCCCGGGTTGGCCGAGATGCGCGAGGCGGCCTGACCGATGTCCTCGCGGCGCAGTTCCGCGCCGACATCGCGGCCACCCAGCCACACGTGCTCGCCGTCGAAGTGCAGCGGGATGCTGTGGCCCACCTTGCGGGCCAGCGCCTCGACCTGGCGTCCGTCGTCCAGGTCCACGCCCGCTTCGGTGGCCAGCAGGGCAGCGATGCGGTAGAGCGAGCCGGAGTCCAGGAAGCGGTAGCCCAGTCGGGTCGCCAGCGTGCTGGCCAGTGTGCCCTTGCCCGAGGCCGTGGGCCCGTCGATGGTGATGACCGGGATCAGGTCGGCGCGGGTGCGGGCGACCTGAAACAGCGCCTCGAAGTAGTCCGGGAAGGTCTTGGCCACACAGCGCGGGTCTTCGATGCGGACCGACACCGGGGCGTTGGGCGTGGCGGTGGGCGCCAGCGCGTTGAACGCCGCCAGCGAGAAGCACATCGCCATGCGGTGGTCGTCGTAGGTGTGGATGCTGGCGTGCTCCCAGCAGGCCTTGGCCGGCGGCGTGACCTCGATGAAGTCCTGGCCTTCCACCACCGTGGCGCCCAGCTTGCGCAGTTCGGTCGCCATCGCGGCGATCCGGTCGGTTTCCTTCACGCGCCAGCTGGCGATGTTGGTCAGCCGCGTGGTGCCCTTGGCGTACAGCGCCATCACGGCCAGCGTCATGGCCGCGTCGGGAATGTGGTTGCAGTCCAGCTCGATGGCGTTCAGCGGCCAGGCGCCGCGGCGCACTTCCAGCCAGTTGGGGCCGGAGCTCACCTGGGCGCCCATGGCCTCGGCTGCCTCGATGAAGCGGATGTCGCCCTGGATGGAGGCTGCGCCCACGCCCTCGATGCGCACGGGCTGCTCGGTGGCGGCCAGCGCGCCGAGCGCGATGAAATACGAGGCGGAGGACGCATCGGCCTCGACGTGGATCTCACCCGGCGAGCGGTAGTGGCTGCCCTGCGGAATGGTGAAGCGCGACCAGCCCTCGCGGCGCACCGCGATGCCGAAGCGTTCCAGCAGGTTGAGCGTGATCTCGATGTAGGGCTTGGAAATCAGCTCGCCGACCACCTCGATGACCAGATCCTGCTGCTGCGAGACCAGGGGCAGGGCCAGCAGCAGCGCCGTCAGGAACTGGCTGGAGACATCGCCGCGCACCTTGATCGGCTCGGCGAGGTAGAGCTGGCCGCCGGCCAGGCGCAGCGGCGGGTAGCCTTCGTTGCCCAGGCATTCGATGTGGCAGCCTAGCGGACGCAGCGCGTCGATCAGGTCGCCGATGGGTCGCTCGTGCATGCGGGGGATGCCGCTGAGCTCGAACACACCGCCCTGCGTGGCCGACAGCAGGGCGAGCGCGGCGGTCAGCGGCCGCATGGCGGTGCCGGCATTGCCCAGGAACAGCTGGGCGTTCAGCACCGACAGTTGCCCCGCCAGGCCGGTGATGGACACCGTGTCACCGTCCTGCTCGACCGTGCAGCCCAGCGTGCGCAGCGCTTCGAGCATGACGCGGGTGTCGTCGGAGGCCAGCAGGTCGTGCACCACGGTGGTCCCGGCGCTCAGGCCGGCCAGCAACAGCACGCGGTTGGAGATGCTCTTGGAGCCCGGCAGGCGGATGGTGCCACCGGCAGACAGCAGGGGCGGCAGGTCGAGGAAGGCGGTGGTGTACATGCGAAAGACGGCGGCCGAACGCGAAGGCGCTCAGCGGGAAACAGGGGGCTTGGGGCCCAGGTGCCACTGGCTGCGGGCGTCCGAGGCCGACTGGATCAGCTCCTGCAAGGCGGGGCCATTCCAGTCGCGCATCTGGCGCTCCATCTGCTCGAGCGCGTGGCGAAACGCCTCGGATTGTTTCAGGATCTCTTCCCGGTTGGACAGGAGGATGTCCCGCCACACGGTGGGGTCACTGGCGGCGATGCGGCTGAAGTCACGGAAGCCCGGGCCGGCCAGGGACAGGTACTCCTGCCCGGCCGGTTGCTCGGCCATGGCATTCATGTAGGCGAACGCCAGCAGATGGGGCAGGTGGCTGACCGCCGCGAACGCGGCGTCGTGGTGCTCCGGGGTCATCTTGAGCACCTGGCAGCCCACGGCCGACCACGCATCGGTGGCCTGCTGCACCAGCACGGGATTGGTCTGGGGCAGGGGCGTCAGAATGGTCTTGCGGCCCTGGTACAGAGCCGGGTCGGCATGCTCGATGCCGGCCACTTCGCGGCCTGCGATCGGGTGGGCCGGCACGAACCCGGGCAGGCGCTCCTTCAACACGCGGCGGGCCGCGTCGACCACGTCGCGCTTGGTCGAACCCACGTCCATCATGAGCACGTTGGGATCGACCAGGTGCCGGATGGCCTTGAACGTGGCCTCGGTGGCCGCCACCGGGACGGCGATCAGCACGATGTCGGATCCCGACACGGCCAGCAGTGCCGACTCGGCTGCGATGTCGATGACGCCCAGCCGGCGCGCCTTTTCGACGGTCGAGGGGGACTTGCTGTAGCCGATGACGCGCTTGACGAGGCCGGCCTTCTTGAGCGCCAGCGCGAAGGAGCCGCCCATCAGGCCGCACCCGATCAGGCCGAGTTGGTTGAACATGTCAGTGAGGGTCGACGGGGAAGGTGCCCAGCACCTTCACGAAACTGCACAGCTGGCGCAATTCCTCCGTGGCGGCCGCGACGTGCGGCTCGTCCAGGTGACCGGCCAGATCGATGAAGAACACGTATTCCCACTGGCCCGAGCGGGCCGGACGGGATTCGAATCGGGTCATGGAGACGCCATGTCGCTTGAGCGGCGCCAGCAGGTCGTGCACCGCCCCGGGCTTGTTGTCCACTGACACGATCAGGCTGGTGCAGTCGTGGCCGGTCGGGCGCGAGGGGGCATGGCGCTCCGGGCGGGCCAGCACCACGAACAGCGTGCGGTTGTGGGCTTCGTCCTGCACGGCGCGCTGCACCACATGCAGCCCGAACTGCGAGGCGGCCCGCTCGCTGGCCAGCGCCGCCAGAGACGGGTCGGTCGATGCGAGGCGCGCGCCTTCGGCATTGCTGGCCACGGCGCGCCGCTCCACGCCGGGCAGGTGCTTGTTCAGCCAGCTCTGGCATTGCGCCAGCGCCTGAGGGTGCGCCAGCACGGCCTCGATGGCGTCAAGTGAGGGCGACAGG
>JAJUHM010000346.1 GCA_029279925.1 Aquabacterium olei | reverse complement strand
GTCGGTCGCGGTCGATGTGCTGGGGTCAGGCATGTCCAGCGGTGAGGCCCAGTTGCTGGGCGAGTCGGAGCAGGCCGCATACGGCGATGCGGTGGAGTGGGTCACGCAACAGCCGTGGTTCAACGGGCAGCTGGGGCTGGCAGGCACCTCGTTCCTGGGCATCACCAGCCTGCAGACGGCCAGGCAGCAGCACCCCGCGGTGAAGGCGGTCTTCGCACAGGTGCCCATGGGCGATGCCTACCGGGGCACCGTCGGCCCCGGCGGCATGCTGAACGCCAAGTTCATCAGCATCTGGCTGCCGCTGACGCACTCGCTGAGCGTGAACAACGACCTGGCCGTGCTGTCCAACCCCGCGTACGCGGACCAGATCAAGGCGGCCAACCAGCAGCACATCGCCTCGATCGACAGCTGGTACCTGCCGACGGTCGGCAACGCGATGGCCGGCCAGCCGGGCTACGCAACCGACGATGGCACCTTCTGGTCCGTGCGCTCCCCGATCGAAGGCGCACACCAGATCAAGGTGCCGACCTTTCTGGTGGGCAGCTCGAACGACCTGTTCCAGCGGGACGAGCCCTTGCTCTACGAACAGATCAAGCAGAACGCCACCACCAAGCTCGTGATCCTCAAGGGCGCCCACATCCAGGCAGTTCTGGCGGCGTCGGCCGGCGCGGACGGCGGGCTGTCACAAGGAGCCCCCGGCTCGAGCGCCTTGATGCTGCAGTGGTTCGACCAGTACCTCAAGGGGATGGACACCGGCGCAGCGCGTCTGCCCAACGTCACGCAGTTCGTCGAAGGCTACGGGGTGCTCGGCAGCACACGTTATGCCCGCGCCACGGACTGGCCGCATCCGCAGATGAGCCCGCAGCGCTACTACCTCCGGGGCAACATGAAGCTCAGTGTGCAGAAGCCGACAGCAACCGAGCCGACGCGCACCATCAAGGAGCCCGCCGCGCCGGAGATCCGCTACGAGAAGAGCGACAGCGGCAAGACGGTGCAGGCCAACGTGACGATCCACGATGGCAGCGACTGCTCAAGCAGCTTCGTGCAGTGGTCGCTGGGTCTGCCCGGCCTGCTACCCAAGGCGTGCTACACGAACAGCAACACCGTCGAGCGGGCACAGGGCGCGCTGATTTACGAGACGGAGCCGCTCGCCAGCGACCTCTACCTCAACGGCCCGATTCAGGCAGACGTCTGGATGTCCACCACGGGCGTCGAGGCGGCCATTGCCGTGCGGGTGGACGACGTGGATCCCTGGGGCAAGGCCACCCCACTGACCACGGGTCTGCAATCCGCCGCCTTCCGTGCGGTGGACGTGACCCGCTCGCGTTACGTCCGGGGCGTGATGATCCAGCCCTGGCATCCCTACACGGAGGCGTCCCGGCTGCCGGTGCTGCCCGGCCAGCCCATGCTGGTGCCCGTGGAGGTGTTCCCCGCGGCCGCGCTGGTGCGCAAAGGCCACAAGCTGCGCGTGGCCCTCAGCGCAAGCAACCAGGCCATGGGGGTGTGGCCCCTGCCTCAGCAGGCCAAGGCGAACGGTCAGGTCACGACCATCTACAGCGACCCTGCCCGCCCGTCGAGCATCGTGTTGCCCGTGGTTCCCACCAGCGCCCTCCCCTGAGCGCCGCGTCGGGCCCAGGCTCACCGATCGAGCTTGAACCCACCGACGATGTCGGCCAGCTGCCCGGCCTGATCCTGCAACGCGCGGGTCGCGGCAGCCGCCTGCTCCACCAGGGCCGCGTTCTGCTGCGTGCTCTGCTCCATGTGCCCGACCTTGCCGCCGATGGCCGCAATGCCGCGGCTTTGCTCGGTGCTGGCGTGACTGATCTCGGCGACGATGGCGGTGACGCGGCGCACGCTTTCGACCACCTGCTGCATGGTGTCGCCCGCATTCATCACCTGACGGCTGCCCGCCTCGACCTGTGAGACCGAGTTGTCGATCAGCGTCTTGATCTCGCGCGCAGCCGTTGCGCTGCGTTGCGCCAGCGACCGCACCTCGCTGGCCACCACCGCGAAGCCCCTGCCCTGCTCACCCGCGCGCGCGGCCTCGACCGCAGCGTTCAGCGCGAGGATGTTGGTCTGGAACGCGATCCCGTCGATGACGCCGATGATGTCGACGATCTTGCGCGCCGACGCCTCGATGCCGCCCATGGTCGCGACGACCTGGTCCACGACGGCCCCCCCGCGGGTGGCCACTTCCGATGCCTGACCTGTCAGCTCGTTGGCCAGGCTGGCGTTGTCTGCGTTCTGGCGCACGGTCGAGGTCAGCTCGTCCATGGCCGAGGCGGTCTCCGTCAGCGCGCTGGCCTGCTCTTCGGTCCGGTTGGAGAGGTCCAGGTTGCCGCTTGCGATCTCGGTGGAGGCCAGTCGGACCGACTCCGCCGATTCACGCACGCGGTGGATCATCTGCGCGATCTTGTCCGCAAAGCGGTTGAAGGCCGAAGCGATCTCCGCCAGCTCATCGTGCCCCTCCGACGAGAGCCTGCGGGTCAGGTCGCCGTCGCCCGACGCAATCTCCTCGAGCGCGTCGCGCACCGTGTCGAGGCGGTGCAGTTGCCGGCGGATGAGCACCGCGAGCAACCCCGCGGCACCGCCCACGCACACCACCATGATGGCGATGGCGAGGTTCAGGAGGTCGCGCACCGGCGCGGTGGCCAGGGACTCGTCCACGCCCACCAGCAGGATCCTAGGGGTGCCCGGCACACGCGCCGCGTACAGCATGACATCGTCGTCTCCGAGCCGGACGTTGGCGTGGGCCGCGCTTTCGGCCATGGCCTTGACCGCATCGTGAGTCAACGAGGCAGCCAGTTCGGAGACCGGCTTGAGCGTCAACGAGGCGTCCGGGTGGGCCAGCAGCTTGCCTTCACCGTCAACAAGAAAGGCCACGCTCCGGTCCATCGGGCGGATGGCCGTGACGGTCTTGGTCACGGTATCGAGGTGCATGTCGGTGCCCAGCGCGCCCTTGTAAGCGCCCTTCGGGCCGAAGGGCTCGACGAAGCTGATGGTCAACTTGCCGGTGCTCGCGTCGACATAGGCCGACGTCAAGGCTGGGCCGCCCGCTTCAAGCGCCTGCTTGTACCAGGGGCGGGCCGTGCCGTCGTAGGTCGCCGGCATGGGATGGTCGAACACGATGCGCTTGTCAGCGTACACGATGTAGGCATCGTCGAAACCGCCCGCCTGTTTGGTGGCGCCGATGAACGGCAAGGGGTCCGCATGCTCCACGGCACGCTGAAGGGCCGACGTCACACGCTGCTTGTCTTTCACCCAGGTCGCCAGGTCCTCGGCATACAGCCGGGTCAACTGGCCGATGCGCTCGTCGATGGCTTTCAGGTTGTTGGAACGGGCCACAGCAAACGTGCCGAGGCAAACCGCCAGGAGGGAACCGGCGGTGATCGTCACACAGACGGCAATCAATCGGCCACGCAGTGTCTTGAACATGGGGACTTCCTTCGCGAGGGGCTTCCGGGCAGGGGGAGCAAGAGGAGGACAGGTCCACCCTGCCCTCTCCGGTCTATGGCTTATCGGACGGGGAGGCGCCAGGCATGAGACAGAAATGCAAATAGTGCTCACAACGCGTGAGGCCGCGCACACAATGGCGCGACAGGCGAGTTATCCATGTGTCGATTAAAATGTGGGAACGCCAACAGACGAGGTCTAAAACCGCGACGACAGCGCGATGACGACGCACGCTGTCCCAGACAGTGATCAAGCCTGTCCGCCAGAACGCGCCATACGGCGAAAACACAGCCCGGTTCAGGCACGGGCCTCGCCGCAGACAAAAGCGCAACCAAGGGCCTTCAAACGCCCATCAGCGGCCATGTCCGAAATCACAAGATGAAAGAAGCAGCCACCCAGCGCGACGTACCACGGGCGAGGCGAGGCCGTCCGCGTGGGCTCACCATGAGCGTGGCGGCGGCCCACCTGCGTCACCATCACTTCAGCTTCATCCGAGCAGTTCTGGAAGGCATCCCGCTTCGGCGCGCCTGGCACACCTACATGGCGTTCGAAGGCGGGCCGGACGACGAGCGGCATTTTCAGGCCCG
>JAJUHM010000345.1 GCA_029279925.1 Aquabacterium olei | reverse complement strand
CATCACCCTGGTCACCATGGTTGTGGAGATCGTGGCCGGCTGGCTCAGCGGGTCCATGGCCCTGCTGGCCGACGGCTGGCACATGAGCTCACACGCCGTGGCCATCGGCCTGGGGGTGGTGGCCTACGCCACCGCGCGCCGCTATGCGCGCGACCCCCGCTTTGCGTTCGGCACCTGGAAGGTCGAGATCCTGGGCGGGTTCGCCAGCGCGGTGCTGCTGATGGCCGTGGCCGGTCTGATGGTGTGGGGCTCGGTCGAGCGCCTGCTGCAACCCGTGCCCATCGCCCACCGCGAAGCGATGGCGATCGCGGCGCTGGGTCTGCTGGTCAATGCGGCGTGTGCCCTGATCCTGATGCGGGCCGGGGGCGGCCATCACCATCACGGGCATCATCATGGCCACCATCACGCGGATCACCACGGCCCAGCCTGCGCGCACGATGCCGCTCACGGGCACGAACACGGGCACGCCCATGCGCACGCCAACCACGGCGCGCCGGCGCGAGACCTGAACCTGCATGCCGCCTATGTGCACGTCCTGGCCGACGCCCTCACCTCGGTGCTGGCCATCGTGGCGCTGGCCGCCGGCTGGGCCTGGGGCTGGAACTGGCTCGACCCGCTCATGGGTCTGGTCGGGGCGGCGCTGGTGGCCCGCTGGGCGCTGGGCCTGATCCGTGAAACGGGGCTGATCCTCATCGACCGAGAGATGGATCACCCGGTCGTGGACGAGATCCGGGACGTGCTCGACGTGCCTGGCGACCCGCACGGCACCCGGCTGACCGACCTGCACGTCTGGCGTGTCGGTCAGCAGGTCTATGCCTGCGCGCTGACGCTGACCACGCGCGACACCACGCTGACGCCGGACGAGGTGCGCCGGCGGCTGTCCATCCACGAAGAGATCGTGCACATCACGGCCGAGGTCCACCACGAAAGGGGCTGAGCGTCCTCAGCCCCGCAGCGCTCAGCACTGCGAGAAGTCGGGCTTGCGCTTTTCCATCACCGCGCTGATGGCCTCGCGGGCGGCCGGGCCGCGCAACAGCTCACCGAAGGACTGGAACTCGTCGATCATGGCCTGGGCCAGACCGGTCATCGGCTTCTTCATCAGCGCCTTCGTGGCGCGCAGCGAGGTGGCCGGCTTGGCGGCCAGCTTGGCGGCCTGCGCCTGGGCGTAGCCGTTCACTTCGTTGGGCGGCAGGATGCGGTTGACCAGGCCCATCTCCAGCGCCTCGTCGGCGTAGAAGGCCTCGCCCAGCAGCAGCTTTTCGGCGGCACGCTGGTAGCCCAGCAGCTGCGGCAGCAGCAGGCTCGAGCCGCCCTCGGCGCACACGCCCAGGTTGACGAACGGCAGGCTGAAGGCCGCGTTGTCACCCGCGTAGACCAGGTCGCAGTGCAGCAGCAGCGTCGTGCCGATGCCCACGGCCGGGCCGCACACGGCCGCCACCACGGGCTTGGGGAAGGTGCGCAGCGCTTCGAGGAAGCGCACCACCGGGGCGGGCTCAGCGTCCGGCGACAGGTCGGCCGGCTTGCTCAGGAAGTCGGCCAGGTCGTTGCCCGCGGTGAAGACCTCGACCGCCCCCTGGAACACCACCACGCGCACGGCGTCGTCCTGGGCGGCCTCGGTCAGGGCGTCGGCCAGCGCCGAGTACATCGCGGTCGTGATCGCGTTCTTCTTCTCGATGCGGTTGAAGGTGAGGGTCAGCACCGCGCCTTCGACGTGGGCGAGGATGGGATCGGACATGAGAGGTCTCCTGAAGGATGCGGTTCGAGAGGCAGGGGCCGGAATCAAGGCGCCATGTTAGGGCGTCAGGCGGCCTGCCGGGAGGGTTCGGCCGTGTCGGCCTGCGGTGTCACGCCCAGCCAGGCCAGGCTGTGTGCCCAGCCGCGCGGGCCCGTGCGGGCGTGAAAGAAATCGAAGTGGCCCACGCGCGCCGCCCCGATGTCCTGCGGACGCAGGTGGAGGTGGCGCACGGTGGTGCCGGTGTAGCCCGCGTGCACGGCGCGGATCCCGCGCGCGCTGGCCATCGTGTCGTCGGTGAAGAGCACGGCCGTGATCGGCTTGCGCACCGCGGCGTACGCGGCCACGACCTCGGGCCCTTCGCTGAACAGGAAGTCGGGGCTGGCACACCAGCGCTTCCACTGCGCGACGATGCCCCGCGGCAGGTCACCCACCGCGTTGATCCGCCGCCCGGCGAAATAGCCATGACGCGCCACGCTGAGCGGCACCACCACATGCCAGAACAGCCCCATCCACGGCCGCAGCCGCGGCGCCAGATGGCGCGTGAAGCCGCTGCCGCTGCCCAGCGTCACGACGTGGTCGATCTGCGGGTGCTGCGGCATCATCCCGAACAGGATGCCGCCCATGCTGTGGCCGAACCAGCTGATGGGCAGACCCGGGTGGCGTTCGCTCACCAGCGCCATGATGGCCGGCGCATCGTGCCGCGCCCAGTCGGTCAGGCGGGCGCGGTAACGCTTCAGGTCGGCCGGGGCCGACTCGCCCATGCCGCGCCAGTCGAGCGTGTAGACCACGCAACCATGGCCGGCCAACCAGCGTGCATAGCGGTCGTAGAACGACTGCGGCACACCCAGCGCCGGCGCCACGATGACGGCGCGCTGCACCGTTGCTCCCTCCAGCGGCCGGTAGGCCCGGGCCGCCAGCGTGTGGCCATCGTCGGTGTGCAGGTGGAGGTGTTCGAGGTGTTCCATGGTGGCGAGGCGTTCAAGAAAAAGCCCGCACGGCGGCGGGCTTTGTCAGGCGTCCAGCGCGATGGGGCCGATTACAGGCTGTCCACGCGCTCGAAGATGCCGGCAGCGCCCTGGCCGGTGCCGATGCACATCGTCACCATGCCGTACTTGCCGCCAGTGCGACGCAGGCCGTGCACCACGGTGGCGGCACGGATGGCGCCGGTGGCACCCAGCGGGTGGCCCAGGGCGATGGCGCCGCCCATCGGGTTCACCTTGACGCGGTCCAGCACGTGGCCCTTGCTGTCGAGGTCCTTCAGCACGGCCAGCGACTGGGCGGCAAAGGCTTCGTTCAGCTCGATCCAGTCCAGGTCCGAGGCCTTCAGGCCGGCGTATTCGAGGGCCTTGGGGATGGCTTCGATCGGGCCGATGCCCATGATCTCGGGCGGCACGCCCTTGACCGCGAAGGCCACGAACTTGGCCAGCGGCTGCAGACCGTACTTCTCGCAGGCTTCCTTCGAAGCCAGGATCAGGCAGCCAGCGCCGTCAGACGTCTGCGACGAGTTGCCGGCCGTGACCGAACCCTTGGCAGCGAACACCGGGCGCAGCTTGGCCAGGCCTTCCATCGAGGTGTCGGGGCGCGCGCCTTCGTCACGGGTGATGACCTTCTTGGTGACGGTCACTTCGCCGGTTTCGAGGTTGGGCGTGCGCACTTCCACTTCGATCGGGGTGGTCTCGGCGTCGAACCAGCCAGCCTGCTGGGCGGCGATGGCGCGGCGGTGCGATTCCACCGAGAAGGCGTCCTGCTCTTCACGGGTGACCTGCCACTTCTCGGCCACCTTCTCGGCGGTCATGCCCATGCCGTAGGCGATGCCGACGTTCTCGTCGACGTTGACCACGGCCGGGTTGAACGAGGGCTTGGAGCCGCCCATGGGCACCATGGACATCGATTCCACGCCACCGGCGATCATGACTTCGGCTTCACCGACGCGGATGCGGTCGGCGGCCATCGACACCGCGGTGATGCCGGCCGCGCAGAAGCGGTTCACGGTGGCACCGGCCACGGTCTTGGGCAGACCCGACAGCAGCGCGGCGATCTTCGCCACGTTCATGCCCTGTTCGCCTTCGGGCATCGCGCAGCCGATGATGGCGTCTTCGATGGCGGCCGGATCCAGCGAGGGAACCTGCTTCAGGGCGTTCTTGATGGTGGCGACCAGCAGGTCGTCAGGGCGGGTGTTCTTGAACACGCCACGGCCCGACTTGCCGATCGGGGTGCGGGTGGCGGCAACGACGTAGACGTCGCGGAGTTGCTTGGACATGTGTGTGTCTCCGATCGATCAGTTGCGGACAGGCTTGCCGGTCGACAGCATGCCCATGATGCGTTCTTGCGTCTTG
>JAJUHM010000344.1 GCA_029279925.1 Aquabacterium olei | reverse complement strand
TGCACGTCGTAGCCCATGATGCAGTCGGCCTGGCCGGCCACCAGCAGCTGCATCAGGTTGACCTGGGGGCCGCCCATCTTGATCGTCACGTCCAGCCCGGCCTTGCTGTACAGGCCCGTGGCCTGGGCCTGGTAGAAGCCGCCATGCTCGGCCTGCGCATACCAGTTGGTCAGGTAGGTGAACTTGTCGGCTGCGTGCGTGGGCAGGATGCCGAGCAGCGTGGCAGCGGCCACCAGGCGCAGGGCCGGCCGGGTGGCGTGGGCAAGGGACGAGACGAGGTTCATCAAAGGACTCCTTGAGACGGACAGGGGGTCATGTCAGCGCAGGGCGCGCAGGGTACGTTCGACGCGCAGCAGGAAGCGCTCGCGCGCGGCAGGGGTCTGGTAGTTCATGCTGTGAAGTTGCAACCATCGGGCACGGCAGCGCAGGTTGAACAGGGGACGCAGGCCTTTCATGAACAGGCTGCGTCCTGGGTCGCCGATCACGCGCAGCCACCACCAGGGTGAGCCGGAGGTGGTGATGCCGATGAAATGGCGGATGTTCCCGAGGCAGCCCCGGATCGGCCGGTGGCGTGCGCCGCCGAGTTCGAACGCCACTCCGGGCAGCATGACACGATCCAGCCAGCCCTTGAGGATGGCGGGCGGGCCGTACATCCAGGTTGGGTAGACCACGATCAGGGCCTCGGCCCAGCGCAGGGCCTCGACATGGGGCGCGAGCGCATCGACGTTGTCCTGTGTGCGGGCGAGGTAGGACTGCTTCTCGAGCGGCGACAGCACCGGGTCGAAGCCCAGGCGGTACAGGTCGAGCACATGCACCACATGGCCTGCCTGTTCGAGGGTGAGCCGGGCGCGCTGCATCAGGGCCGCGCTGTAGCTGCCCTCATCCGGATGGGCCCATAGCATCAGGCAGTTCACGGCTGTTCAGTGGTTCTGGCTGCCGCGGTGGGCCCAGCCCGTGGTGCGCTTTTCCACCACGGAGAACACCTCGTACATGATCATCGCCATGGCCCCGACGATGACCAGGCCGCCGAAGGCCAGGCCCATCTGCATGGCGGAGCCCGCGCTGATCAGCAGGTAGCCGATGCCTTCGTTGGCCGCGGTCATCTCGGAGACGGTGGTGCCCACGAAGGCCAGCGTGATGGCCACTTTCAGCGAACCGTAGAAGTAGGGCATCGAACGTGGCAGGCCCACCTTGATGAGCACGTCCCAGCGTCGGGCACCCAGCACACGCAGCACGTCCTCCAGCTCGGGCTCGAGGGTGGCCAGGCCCGTGGCGATGTTGACCATGATGGGAAAGAAGCTGATCAGGAAGGCCGTGAGCACCGCCGGCCCCACGCCGATGCCGAACCACACCACCAGGATGGGGATGAAGGCGGCTTTGGGCAGGGCGTTGAAGGCCGTCATCAGGGGATAGACGGCGGCGTAGGCGAGCCGCGAGCTGCCGATCAAAAAGCCCAGCAGCACGCCCACGACGATGGCGATGCCGAAGCCGGCCATCGTGACCCAGAAGGTGCGCCACGCATGCCGAAGCAGCTCGCTGTGGAACTCGGCAATCTGCGATGCAATGCGGACGGGGCTGGGAAAGATGAACTCGGACACGTTGAGTGCCGAGCAGATGGCCTGCCACAGCAGGATGACGGCGAGCAGCAAGGCCCAGGGGGCCCAGCGCTCCAGCTGTCGGGACGAGAGGCTCATTGCGCGATCTCCACTTGCGATTTGATGGTGGCGGGCTTGCGCATGGCGCCGATGTGCGCGCGCAACTCGTGCACGACGTTCGTGAACTCGGGTGTGTAGGTCACTTCCAGGTCGCGCGGGCGGGGCAGTTCGATCTCGCGCCGGGCGAGGATGCGGCCCGGGCTCTTGCTCATGACGTACACGGTGTCGGCCAGGAACACCGCTTCACGCAGGTCGTGCGTGACGAGGATGACGTTGAAGCCCTGTTCGGCCTGCAGGTCGCGCAGCGCGCACCAGAGCTCCTCACGGGTGAACGCATCCAGCGCGCCGAAGGGTTCGTCGAGCAGCAGCATCTGCGGCTCGTGGATCAGCGCACGGCAGATGGACGCACGCTGCTGCATGCCGCCCGAGAGCTGCCAGGGGTATTTGTCTTCGTAGCCGCCCAGGCCCACGCTCTGCAGCAGGGCCCGCGCCTTGGCTTCGTACTCCTTGCGCTTGGCCTTGAAGTTCGAGCGGTAGGGCTCGACGATCTCCAGGGGCAGCAGCACGTTGTCGACCGTGGTGCGCCAGGGCAGCAGCGAGGGCGCCTGGAACGCCATGCCGGTGATCTTGAGCGGTCCGGTCACGGGCTCACCGCCGATCGTGATCCTGCCCCTCGAGGGCATTTTCAGACCGGTGGTGAGCTTCATGAACGTGGATTTGCCGCAGCCCGACGGCCCGACGATGGCGACAAACTCGCCTTTCTTGATCTGGATGCTGATGTCTTCGACGGCGAACTGCTGCTTGGCCAGCAGCTCGTCGTTGTACGCGAGCCAGACGTTCTGGAAATCGACAAAGGCCGTCATGCCTGTTCCTTCTGCGGCGTGGTGAGGGGCGTGCGCCTGCTTACTTCTTGGCGGGCAACACGTTCAGGTCGGCCGCAGCCGGCAGGAAGGCCGGGGTCCACACGGCGTCCGGGTTGACGCGGGTCTTGGTGTTGAAGGCGTCGCCCACCTGCGAGGCCATCAGGGCCAGGCGCGGCAGCTTGACCTGGCCGAAGCCTTCGGCGCGGGCGTCAGGGCTGGCCACCACCTGTTCGATGGCGATCTTCAGGCGGCGCTTTTCCAGGTCGACGTTGATGATGCCGTCGCGGGCTTTGACCGACTCGATGGCGGCATCGGGGGCAGCCATGACTTCCTTCGCGCCCCTGGCAAAGGCCTTGAGGAAGGCTTTCACCGCTTCGGGGTTCTCCTTGAGGATCTTGGGCGAGGCGATGATGGCGTTGCCGTAGAGCTTCACGCCGTACTGCGCGTACGGAAACATCACGATCTCGTCGGCCTTGGCGCCGCGGGCTTCCAGGTTGAGCACCGAGGTGAACGAGAAGCCGGTGATGGCATCGACGTCACCGCGCACCAGCATGGTTTCGCGCAGCGGCGGGTCCATGCTGACCCAGGTGACGGCGCCCAGCTTGTTGGCCTTGGCGAAGATGGGCCAGGACTTGCGGCCCGAGTCGAACACCGGCGCGCCGAGCTTCTTGCCGACCAGATCGGCCGGCGTCTTGATGCCGGACTTCTTCAGTGCGAAGGCCGCAGCGGGCGTGTTGTTGTAGACCATCATGATGGCCACGGGCTTGTTGGGCACGTCCGGGTTGTTGGCGTGGAACTCCATCAGCGCGGCCATGTCGGCAAAGCCCATGTCGTACGAGCCGGACGCCACGCGGGTGACGGTGCCGCCCGAGCCGTTGCCGGCGTCGATGGCCACGTCCAGGCCAGCCTGCTTGAAATAGCCCTTGGCAGCGGGGTGCAGGAAGAGGGCGGCAGGGCCCTCGAAGCGCCAGTCCAGCTGGAACTTGATCGGGGTCTCGGCGCGCACCGATGTGGTGCCAAGTGCGCCCCAGGTCAGGGCGGCAGCGGTGGCCAGGGTGGACAGCAGGGTGCGGCGGGTGCGCGAAGTCGCGGTCATGGGCAAAGGCTCCAGGGTGACAAAACTGTATACAGTCTTGTTTGCGAGAAGCGTGCCAGCCCGTACCGGCCCAGGACCGATAAAATCGGGCGGTTTCACTCAATGGAAGCCGCGGTGTCTGAACGTCTCTTCGTCCTGTCCCAGTACATCCTGCCCAAGGTGGCGCTGACGCGCCTGGCGGGCTGGGGCGCCTCGGCCCAGGGCGGCCCCCTGACCACCGCGTTCATCCGCTGGTTCGCGGGCCGCTATGGCGTGAACATGGCCGAGGCGGCGCAACCGGAGCTGAGCAGCTACAGCAGCTTCAACGAGTTCTTCACCCGCCCGCTGAAACCCGGTGTGCGCCCCATTGCCGACGCGCGTCTGGTGTGCCCGGTCGACGGGGCCGTGAGCCAGTGCGGTCCGATCGACCGTGACCAGATTTTCCAGGCCAAGGGGCACAGCTACAGCACGACGGCCCTGGTGGGCGGCGAC
>JAJUHM010000343.1 GCA_029279925.1 Aquabacterium olei | reverse complement strand
CTTGCCGGCTGGCGGGAACAGCAGCTGACGCTGGCTGCGGATGGCGTCCGAGGTGGTGACGAAATGGACGTTGGCGAGCGGGGCCCCTTTGAGGCCGAGGGTGTTGTCCGCCTTGACGCCCCGGTCGATCAAGGCCTTCGCGCCCGCCACATCACGGGAGGCGAGCAACATGCTCAGGCGCACGCGGTAGTCGGTGTAGGGCCGGGTCGTGGCCGAGCCGAAGTAGATGCTCGGGCGGGTCGGCGCGCAGGTGTTGCTGCACAGCTTGGCGTCGTAGCCGAGGGCGAGCGCGCCGGGCAAGGAGTTGCATCCCACGGCGTACGGCAGCCGCCAGGCCAGCGCCAGGGCCTGGATGCGCTCTCCGAAGAACTCGTCGACCTGCTGTCGAAAGGCCTCGAATTCAGCCACGCCGAGCTCGCCTTTGATGGGCAGCCGCACGCGCAGGATCTGCTCCTCAGGGATCTTGCGGGCTCGGGCGTAGTACTCGCCCACCTGCACGGAATACGGATCGTCGGTGTTGATGACCAGGCCGAGCTCCTGGTTCGTCAGCCGGCCATACACGCGCGGAGCCTTGAACCACTGCCGAGCGGGCGTCGTCGCAGGGCCGACCTGCGTCGTCTTGCGCCCCGCATCGGGTGCGGACGGGGGCGGCGCCTCCTGGGCGCCTGCGGTCAGGGACACAGACAGGATCAGGCCGAAGACGCCGCCCGCGATGCGGCCCAGGCCGCGTCGAAACGAGAAAAAGTGCATGGCCGACATGAAATACCGTCTCCGGAGAGGGCAAAGCCAGGATTTGACCTCAAGTGGCCGGTTATTTCGCCGATTGAGCAGCCATCCCGTGTTCCAAAACGGTCTCCCGTACCGGAAAACCTCATGAACGAATCGAGCGCTGCGTCCACGTCCATTCAGGTGCTCAGCAGGATGTTCTCCCTGCTCGACACGCTGGCCCACGAAGGAGATTCGGTCTCCCTGAAGTCCATCAGCGAGCAGACGGGTCTGCATCCGTCGACCGCCCACCGCATCCTCAACGACCTGGCTGTGGGCGGCATGGTCGAACGATCCGGCCCCGGCAGCTACCGCCTCGGCTTGCGCCTGCTGGAGCTGGGCAACCGGGTCCGCGCTCGCCTTGACGTGCGTGAACTGGCCGTGCGCCCCATGCAGGAGTTGCATCGGCAGACCGGGCACACGGTGTCGCTCTTTTTGCGCCAGGACGACGACGCGGTCTGCGTGGCCCGCACCGTCTCCGAGCGCTCCGGGGTTCAGGTCACGCGGGTAATGGGTCTGCGCATTCCGCTGGCCAGCCACGCGGCAGGCAAGCTGCTGATGTTGCAGGACTCGCCGGGCATGCTGCAGGTTCTGGCCGCGGCGCAGGGCATGCGGCTGGAGTCGCTGCAGGCGGAACTGGCTGCGATCCGGACCCAGGGCATGGCGCTCGACAGCGACAGCCCGGACCCGCTGCTGCAACTCGCGGCCACGCCGATCCACGACGACCAGGGGAAGGTGTGCGCAGCGCTCGTGCTCAACGCCCCGATCGCCCGGTTCGGCCTGGAATGGCAGGACGCCCTGAAAGGCACGGCCGCACGCGTATCGGCCAGCCTCGGCGGCGCGCACCGCTGACCCCATCAAGTGACAAGGCCTCCCAAGGGGAGGCCTTTTGCCGTGGTCTTGCCTGTGCGGGGACAGCTTACGAGGTGACCCTCATGTCGGCGCGGGCGTTGATCTCGGACGGGTACGTCACCGCCGAGTGACCCGGCCGCTCGATCCAGCGGCGCACACGCTCCGCATCGGCCAGCCGCGAGTACTTCCCGGCCGAATCCAGGAACACCAGGATCACCTTGCGGCCCGCCATGCTGGCCTGCATGACGAGGCAACGGCCAGCCTCGACGATGTAGCCGGTCTTCTGCAGACCAATGTCCCAGCTGGGGTTGCGGATCAGGCCGTTCGTGTTGTGGAACTGCACCGTGCGCGAGCCGACCCGTGCCGCGTACTCGCGGGAGGTCGACAGTTCGCGGATCAGCGGGTGCTGATAGGCCGCCTTGGCCAACGCGGCCAGGTCTTTGGCGCTGGACTGGTTGCGGCTGCTCAGGCCGGTCGGCTCGACATAGCGGGAGTCGCTCATGCCCAGCAGGCGCGCCTTGGCGTTCATTGCGCTCACGAAGGCACGCATGCCGCCCGGGTAGCTCCGGCCGAGCGCATGGGCCGCGCGGTTCTCGGACGCCATGAGCGCCAGGTGAAGCAACTCGCCGCGCGTCAGGGTCGAGCCCACGGCCAGACGCGAACTGCTGTTCTTTTCGGTGTCGACATCGTCCACCGTGATGGTGATCGACTCGTCCATGGACAGGCGCGCCTCCACGGTGACCAGGGCCGTCATCAGCTTCGTGAGCGAGGCGATCGGCAGGATGGCGTCGGAGTTCTTTGCCAGCAGCACCTCGTTCGTGTCCTGGTCCATGACCAGGGCCACGCTCGACTTCAGTTCCAGCGGATCGGGCGTCTGGTGCAGGCCATAGAGTTGCCCGAACGACGCACCCGATGCCCCGGAGGCCGCGGCCATGGCTGCGGTGTTCGGGGCCACATGCGGCGCCAGCGACGACGACTGCACCGACACCGGGATCAGGCGCGCCGGCGCATCGGCGCGGGCGATCGCGCGGCTCGCCTTGCCGGATTTGGCCCGGCTGACGACGGTGTCCTGCGCGGAGCGCGCCGCACGGGCACGCGCCTGACGGTTGCCCGACGCCGCGTCCTTGGTTCGGGCGGTCTCAGCCTTGGCCTTCTTGATGCCCTTGCTCGGCGCCTTGGGCTCGGCGCGGCTGGAGGCCTTCGCAGTGACCTTGGCCTTGCTGGCGCGCGTGGACTTGCTGGCCGCCTCCACAGGGGTGACCAAACCGATCGCCAACGCCGACACCACCAGGGCCGGCAGCCAGTTTTTGTTCCATTTGAAGCAGATCACGGATACAGCCCTTTCGTCTCCACGAAGTGTAAATAAAAAACGCGCAAGATCAAAGACTTACGCGTCATTTATCAAGTAGCCCGGTGAAACAGGCCCTCGTGGGGAGCGGTCAACCCTGCGCGGCCACGCGTTCGGCCTTGCTGTGCAGCTTGTTGAGTGCAGCCAGATAGGCCTTGGCCGAGGCAACCACGATGTCCGGATCGGCACCGACCCCATTGACAACGCGGCCGCCATGCTGCAAACGCACCGTCACCTCACCCTGTGATTCTGTGCTGCCGGAGGTGATGGCATTGACGGAGTAAAGAAGAATTTCGGCGCCACTTTTCACGACAGCCTCGATCGCCTTCACGCTGGCGTCCACCGGGCCGTTGCCTTCGGCCTCGCTGCGGTGTTCGGAAGCGCCGGCTGCAAACACCACGCTGGCGTGCGGACGCTCGCCCATTTCGGAGTGCTGCGCGAGGGCGATCAGGCGGTAGTGCTCCTGCTCGCTGGTCACGCTTTCGTCGCCGACCAGGGCGATGATGTCCTCGTCGAAGATCTCGCTCTTGCGGTCGGCCAGTTCCTTGAACTTGGCAAAGGCGGCGTTGATTTCCGCTTCGGAGTCCAGGTCGATGCCGAGTTCCTGCAGGCGCTGCTTGAACGCGTTGCGCCCGGACAGCTTGCCCAGCACGATCTTGTTCGCGGACAGACCGACGTCCTCGGCGCGCATGATCTCGTAGGTGTCGCGAGCCTTGAGCACGCCGTCCTGGTGGATGCCGGAGGCGTGTGCGAAGGCGTTCGCCCCCACGACCGCCTTGTTGGGCTGAACCACGAACCCGGTCGTCTGCGACACCAGCCGGGAGGCCGACATGATCTGCTGGGTTTCGATGCCCACGTCCAGGCCGAAGTAGTCGCGGCGGGTTTTCACGGCCATGACGATCTCTTCCATGGCGCAGTTGCCCGCGCGCTCGCCCAGGCCGTTGATGGTGCACTCCACCTGGCGCGCGCCGCCGATCTTCACGCCGGCCAGCGAGTTGGCCACGGCCATGCCGAGGTCGTTGTGGCAGTGGACCGACCAGCGGGCCTTGTCCGAGTTCGGGATCCGCGAGCGCAGCGTCCTGATGAACTCCCCGAACTGCTGCGGGACGGCGTAGCCCACGGTGTCCGCGATGTTGATG
>JAJUHM010000342.1 GCA_029279925.1 Aquabacterium olei | reverse complement strand
CCGCATGGGCCTGCAGCGTCAGGCAGGCAGGCAGCGCGGGGCGCACCAGGCGCACAACGGACGACACCAGCGCCCCGACATCCACCGCGCCCGCCTGCAGCGGCTGCTGGCGGGCAAAGGTCATCAGACCCCGTATCAGCTCGGCGCCCCGGCGGGCCGCGGCCACGGCCGGCTGGGTGAACTCGCTCACGGCCTGATCCTGCGGGCGCGCATCCGCCAGCGCGGCCAGGTTGCCGATGATGACCGTGAGGATGTTGTTGAAGTCGTGCGCCAGCCCCCCTGCAAGCTGGCCCATGGCCTCCATCTTCTGGGCACGCACGATCAGGGCCTGAGACTGCTTCTGCTCGGTGACGTCGAAGGTCAGCTCGAAGCACCCCACCACCTCGCCATCGGCCGCCCGGTCGGGGATCAGCGTGGTGCGCACCGACAGGGTCGCGCCGCGCACGGTATGGAGTTCGTAGTCGAAGGTGACCGATTCACCTGCCAGCGCGCGCTTCACGTTGGGCTTGATGCCTTCGTAGACATCGGGCCCCAGGAAGGCCCGCGCGCTCACCAGCTCGGGACGCTTGGGGTCCAGACCGAACCAGTCCTGGTAGCCGCGGTTGATGTACTCGTAGCCGCGGTCGCGGCGGAAGTAGGCAACCAGCGCGGGAATCGAGTCGGTCACCAGCCGCATCTGCTGCTCGCTGCGCCGCAGAGACGCGGTGATCGCCTCGTTGGCGTCCAGCGCTTCCTGCAGGCGCTCGTTGCTGGCCTGCAGCTCGGCAGTGCGGGCCCGTACGCGCGATTCCAGTTCGAGGTTGGCCTGCCGCAAGGCCTGCTCGGTGCGGCGCTGCTCGGTCACGTCCGAATACAGCGTGACGAAGCCATGTCCCGGCAAGGGCTGGCCGGTGATGCGCAGGATGCGGCCGTCGGGCCGGGTGCGCTCGATGTCATGGGGCAGGAACTTCAAGGCGAGTTCCACACGGCGGCGCACGGCCTCGTCCTCGGGTTCATCGCCGTACTCGCCCCGGCGGGCGTTGTAGCGGATGAAGTCTTCGAAGGGGGCGCCGATGCGCGTCATCTCGGACGGGAAGGCCAGCAGCTCCAGGAACGCGCGGTTCCAGGCGACCAGGTGCAACGAGGCATCGAACACCGTCAGGCCCTGATCGAGCAGATCCAGACCCGCCTGCAAGGTCTGCTGCCGCCAGCTGCCGCCGTCAGGCGGGGGCGAAGGGGGATGGGCCGTCACGCATGTCTCCGTCGATGGCAGGCCTCGAACGGGCCTGTGAGTCGCCTGATTCTAGGCAGGCGCACGGCAGAAAGGGGGTGACCGGGGGTGACGCAAAGATTCGTCACATTTGATGGGAGGTCGTGAAAAAGTCCTTGGCCATCATCGCCGCCGACAACGCTTGCCGCGTCATCGTCCGGGTGTGAATCCGGGCGCGGCAGGCACCGCCGCCACGGAGACCACGATGACTAGTATAAACCCTTATAAGCTGGGCCTGGACAAAAACGCCGCCAACCATGTCAGCCTTTCGCCACTGAGCTTTCTGCGCCGGGCGGCGGCGGTCTACCCCAACCGCGCGGCCGTGGTCTACGGCGAGCGCCGGCAGACCTGGGCCGAGACCGACGCGCGCTGCCGTCGCCTGGCCAGTGCGCTGGCCGCCCGGGGCATCGGCGAGGGCGACACCGTCGCCGTGATGCTGCCCAACGTGCCGGCCATGCTGGAAGCCCACTTCGGCATCCCGATGGTGGGGGCCGTGCTGAACACGCTGAACACACGCCTGGATGCCGAAGCGATCGCCTTCCAGTTGCAGCACGGCGAAGCCAAGGCCCTGCTGACCGACCGTGAGTTCTCGCGGGTGATCGCCAAGGCACTGGAGCTGGCCGGTCGGGACATCCTCGTCATCGACGTGGAGGACGAGACCGCCCCCGCCGGCGACAACGTCGGCTCGATGACGTACGAGCAGCTGCTGGCCGAGGGCGACCCCGCCTACGAATGGCAGCTGCCCAGCGACGAGTGGAACGCCATCGCGCTGAACTACACCTCGGGCACCACCGGCAACCCGAAGGGCGTGGTCACCCACCACCGTGGCGCCTACCTGAACTCGGCCAGCAACGTGATCTCGTGGAGCCTGCCGCAGCACGCCACCTACCTGTGGACGCTGCCGATGTTCCACTGCAACGGCTGGTGCTTCCCCTGGACGATGGCGCTGATCGCCGGCACCAGCGTGTGCCTGCGCCGCATCGACCCGTCGGTCATCTTCTGGCTGATCAAGAGCCACCATGTGACCCACATGTGCGGCGCCCCGATCGTCTACAACATGCTGATCAGCGCACCGGCCAAGCTGCGCGAAGGCCTGAACCACACGGTCAATGGCCTGATCGCGGGCGCTGCGCCTCCGATCGCCGTGATCGAGGGCTGCGAGGCCGCCGGCATCAACCTCACTCACGTGTATGGCCTGACCGAGGTGTACGGTCCGGCCGCGGTGTGCGCCAAGCAGGCCGAATGGGATGACCTGCCGCTGGACGAGCGCGCCCGCCTGAATGGCCGCCAGGGCGTGCCCTACGCGCTGCAGGAAGCCGTGACCGTGCTCAACCCCGACACGATGGAGCCTGTGCCGTGCGACGGCGTGACCATCGGCGAGATCTGCTTCCGCGGCAACGTCGTGATGAAGGGCTACCTGAAGAACGAACAGGCGACGAAGGAAGCCTTCGCGGGCGGCTGGTTCCACACCGGCGACCTGGCTGTGCGCGATGCCAGCGGCTACATCAAGATCAAGGACCGCAGCAAGGACGTGATCATCTCCGGCGGCGAGAACATCTCGTCCGTCGAGGTGGAAGACGCGCTGTTCCATCACCCGGCCGTGATGTCAGCCGCGGTCGTGGCCGAGCCCGATCCGAAGTGGGGCGAAGTGCCCTGTGCCTTCGTCGAACTGAAGGCCGACCAGCACGTGATGGAAGAAGAGCTGATCGCCTTCTGCCGCGAACACATCGCCCGCTACAAGGTGCCCAAGCGCATCGTGTTCGGTGAGCTGCCCAAGACGGCGACCGGCAAGGTCCAGAAGTTCGTGCTGCGTGAGCGGGTGAAGTCCGCCAGCGCCATCGAGTGACCCCGTGCGGCCCGCCGCGGTGGGCCGCTCCCTCAATCCCTGGAGAAATTGGAGAGAGACATGAGCCAGGACATCTATCGGCGCGTAGAGGCCGATCCGGCCTTCCGTGAACTGAAGAGCCGCCGCAACCGATTGGCCGTGAGCCTGTCGGTCGTGGTGCTCGGCGCGTACTACGCCTTCATGGCCATCGTGGCCTTCGCCCCGGGCATCTTCGCCCAACCGCTGTTTGCCGGCAGCACGCTGACGCTGGGCATCCCCGTGGGCGCGGCGCTGATCATCGGCTCGTGGTTGCTCACCGGCTGGTATGTGCGCAGCGCCAATGGCCATTTCGACCGTCTGACCCGTGAGATCGTGGAGCGCGCCAAATGAAAGCTTCTTTGAAAGCCCTTGCCGCTTCGGCGGCCTTGCTGGCGGTGGGCTGCGCCTTCGCCGGCCCCGGTGACGTCGGCCAGGTGCAGAAGCAGCCGGTCAACCTGACGGCCATCGCCATGTTCCTGGTCTTCGTGGTCGCCACCCTCGGCATCACGTACTGGGCGGCCAAGCGCACCACGTCGGCCTCCGACTTCTACACCGCCGGTGGCGGCATCACCGGCTTCCAGAACGGCCTGGCCATTGCCGGCGACTACATGTCGGCCGCCACGCTGCTGGGCCTGAGCTCGCTGGTGTTCATGCGCGGCTACGACGGCTTCGTCTACACCATCAGCTTCTTCATCGGCTGGCCGGTGATCCTGTTCCTGCTGGCCGAGCGCATGCGCAACCTGGGCCGCTTCACGTTCGCCGACATCGCGTCGTACCGACTGCAGCAGGGCTCGATCCGCACCTTCGCAGCCTTCTCGTCGCTGACCGTCGTGTGCTTCTACCTCATCGTGCAGATGGTGGGCGCGGGCCAGCTGATCAAGCTGCTGTTCGGCCTGGACTACCCCGTGGCCGTGGCCGTGGTGGGCGTGCTGATGGTCGTGTACGTGACCTTCGGCGGCATGATTGCCACGACCTGGGTGCAGATCATCAAGGCCGTGCTGCT
>JAJUHM010000341.1 GCA_029279925.1 Aquabacterium olei | reverse complement strand
GTTGAAGCAGCAGGGCCACGAGGTCATCGGCATCTTCATGAAGAACTGGGAAGACGACGACGACAGCGAATACTGCTCGTCGCGCCAGGACTTCCTGGATGCCGCCTCGGTGGCCGACGTGATCGGCATCGAGATCGAGCACGTGAACTTCGCGGCCGACTACAAGGACCGCGTGTTCGCCGAGTTCCTGCGCGAGTACCAGGCCGGGCGCACGCCCAACCCGGATGTGCTGTGCAACGCCGAGATCAAGTTCAAGGCCTTTCTGGACCACGCGATGCGGCTGGGCGCCGAGAAGATCGCCACCGGCCACTACGCGCGGGTGCGGGCCGTGCCGGATGCCGCGTTCGCGCACCAGCAGGGCCTGCGCTATGAACTGCTCAAGGGGCTGGACCCGCTGAAGGACCAGAGTTACTTCCTGCACCGGCTGAACCAGGCGCAGCTGAGCAAGACGATGTTCCCCGTGGGCGAGCTGCCCAAGACCGAGGTGCGCCGCATCGCGGCCGAGATCGGGCTGCCCAACGCCAAGAAGAAGGACTCGACCGGCATCTGCTTCATCGGTGAGCGGCCGTTCCGCGAGTTCCTCAACCGCTATCTGAGCAACACGCCCGGGCCCATCCAGGACGACCGCGGCCGCAAGCTGGGCGAGCACGTGGGCCTGAGCTTCTACACGCTGGGGCAGCGCAAGGGCATCGGCATCGGGGGCGTGAAGGACAAGGGCGCCCCGCGGGGCGGCGACGAGCACGAGCCCTGGTTCGTGGCGCGCAAGGACCTTGAAAAGAACACGCTGTACGTGGTGCAAGGCCATGACCACCCGTGGCTGCAGCAGCACACGCTGGTGGCCGACGACCTGAGCTGGGTCGACGGCCGCGGGCCGCAAGTCGGCGAGGCCGGCGTGGGCGCCAAGACGCGCTACCGCCAGGCCGACGCACCGTGCGAGGTCACGGACGCCAGCACCAGCCGGATCGCGCTGCGTTTCCCCGAGGCGCAATGGGCGGTCACGCCGGGGCAATCGGCCGTGCTGTACCAGGGCGATGTGTGCCTGGGCGGCGGCGTCATCGCGAGCGCGGCATGAACCGCAGCGCAAGCGCCCGCCCGGGCCGCAGCCGGATCACACGATGAACGGCGCCGCACTGCCGCCCATGGAGCCGAACGGCGCCCCGATCGCCATCCTCGACACCAACGCCCTGCTCGACTGGCGGGTGTTCAAGGACCCGGCCGCCCTGCCCGTGGCCGAGGCGCTGGCCGCCGGCACGCTGCGCTGGCTCGCCACCCCCGCGATGGAAACCGAGTGGCATCACGTGTGGCCGCGCAGCGCCTTTGCCCGCTGGCAGCCCGACCCGGCCTGGACCACGACGGTGTTCGCACACGCCGAGATGGTGGCCGAGCCGCCGCGCGGCCCGCTGCGCTGCAAGGACCCGGATGACCAGGTCTTCATCGACCTGGCCCTGCATGTGGGCGCCACCTGGCTGTTCACCAAGGACGCAGCGCTGCTGAAGCTGGCCTCGCGCGCGCGCAAGCGCACCGGCCTGGAGGTGCTGAGCCTGCAGGACTGGGTCGGCCGGCACGGCGCCTGCCTGCGCCCCGGCATGGCCCCTGTCGTCACCTCGTCCACCGTCTGACCGCCCATGTACCACGCCCCCACCCCGCCCCGTCGTCACCTGCTGCGCCTGGCCACCGTGCTGCCCGCCGCCCTGGCGCTGGGGGCCTGCGCCCGCCTGTTCGGGCCGCGTACGGTCGTCATCACACGCGAAGAGCTGCTGAGCAAGCTGGGCAAGCGCTTCCCGACCACACGGCGCCTGCTCAACCTGCTGGACGTGCAGGCCGGCCTGCCCGAGTTGACACTGCAGCCCCAGGACAACCGCGTGCTGGCCGCGGTGCCGCTGCAGGCGCGCGACCTGCTGATGGGCCAGGCCTACACGGGCAAGGTGGCCATGAGCTTCGGGCTGCGCTACGAGCCGCAGGACCTGAGCGTGCGGCTGAGCCAGGTGCGCGTGGAAGACATCCAGCTGTCCGGCCTGCCCGCCGCGGCCCGCCACCAGCTGACCCGGCTGGGCGCCTGGTTGGCGGAGGACCGCCTGCAGGATCAGGTGATCCACCAGTTCAAGCCCGAGGACCTGCGCACCGCCGACCGCATGGGCTACGAGGTGAGCGGGCTGCGCGTGACGGACACGGGGCTGGCGATCGACCTGCAGCCGCGGCGCTGACCGGATACGCCAGCCGGGCGCACACGGCGCTTACCGGGTCGGAAAGCCGGATTACCTTTTACAAGCCGGCGCGAGAAGTCGGCGTGCAGGCTGTGGACAATCTCGGCCCATGGACATCTTTTCGAACAATGGTCGCCTGCAATGGGTGGAGGCGTTCATCAAGGGCATCCCCTATGCCCGGGCCTCCGGCATGTACGTCACCGAAGTCGGCGAAGGCCGGGCCGGCCTCGGTCTGCCGGCACGCGACACCTGGACCGGCGACACCGAACGCGGCCTGATTCACCCGGGTGTGCTCAGCGTGCTGGCAGACACCGCGTGCGGCGTGGCCGTCGGCACCGCGCTGACCGAGATCGAGCCCTTTGCCACGCTGGACCTGCGCATGGACTACCTGCGCCCCGCGCTGGCCAACCAGGAGATCGTCTGCCGCGCCGAGTGCCACCGTGTGTCGCGCAGCGTGGCCTTCGTCCGCGGCGAGCTGTTCCAGCCGGGCCGGGCCGAACCGGTGGCCATGGTGAACGCGACCTTCATGCGCGCCACGGCCAACACCCGGCGCCAGGAACGAGCCGGCTCGGCACCCACCGCCGCGGCGCCCATGAGCCCCGACCAGGCCGCGGCCTCGCTCAGCGCACCGGTGAGCATCGAACCCAGCCAGGTCTTCCAGAGCATCCCGGCCGATCTGCCCGAAACCCTGGCCATTCCGCCGGGCCGCTCGCCCTACGTGGACTTCCTGAACGTGCACCAGCAGCCGCAGGTGGACGCAGGCCCGGTGTTCCGGCTGCCCTTCAAGCCCGATCTGATCGGCAACCCCATCCTGCCGGCACTGCACGGCGGCGTGCTGGCCGGCTTCGGTGAAACGGGAATGATCCTGCACCTGGTGGCCACCAACCCGGGCCTGCAGGGCGTGCCGCGCGGGGTCGACTTCGCCATCGCCTACCTGCGCTCGGCCAAGCCGGTCGACACCTTCGTGCAGGGCACAACCGTGCGGCAAGGCAACCGCGTGGCCCTGGTCCAGGTCAACATCTGGCAGGACGACCCGCAGCGACCGGTGGCCCAGGCCCGCGGCCACTGCCTGATGCCCCGCGGCGAAGACTGACCCATGCCGGCACGCCGCGGCTCAGCCCGCCGTGCCGGTCGCGCCGTGCAGCCAGACCATGTCGGCCTGCCCGTTGCCGCAATGCTGGCGCGCGAACCAGGCTGCCAGGGCCTCGCGCTGCGCCGGCGTGGCATGCAGGCCCAGCTTGCTGCGCCGCCACAGCACGTCCTCGGCCGTCATCGCCCATTCCTGGCGGCGCAGGTGGTAGAGCTCGGCCTCGAACAGATCGGGCAGCACCTCGGCGCCCAGGTCGCCTCGGCCCCGTACCCCGTCCAGCAGGCGCAGCACCCGGCTGCCGTAAGCCCGCGTCCAGCGGCGCAGCAGGGGCAGGTCCAGCCAGGGATGGCGCTGGCGCAGGCGTGACTGGAAGGCCAGCAGGTCCAGCTCGGGCGACACCCGCTTGTCCAGCAACTCGCCCAGCAGCCCCCCGGGCAGCGCCGCCTCGGCCGTCCAGGCCAGTCGCCGCTCACCCAGCAGGTCGCCGACCTGGTCAGCGGCCTGCTCCGCCAGCAACCGGAACGACGACAGCGTGCCGCCCCAGACCGTGAGCACGGGTGCGGGACGCACGTGGGCCTGCAGCTGGTGGCGCCCGAGCGCGCCTTCCTCGCCACGGCCCGGTCGCTGCAGCGCGCCGCGCAGGCCGGCAAAAGCCCACACCACATCCTCCGGCCGAGGAGGACGCGTGAGGTAGCGCCCTACTTCGTCGCACAGCTGGCGCGGGTCTTCCGGGGACACCGACACCGCATCCGGCCCCGCGTCGTGCGCCTGCTCCGCCGCGCCGATGAGCGTGAAATGGCGTTCGTAGGGCAGCGCAAAAACGAAACGCCC
>JAJUHM010000340.1 GCA_029279925.1 Aquabacterium olei | reverse complement strand
TGGCGTCGGCGGCGCTGGCCTACCGCAGCCTGCCGCCCTCGGTGCGCGAGACCCCGTGGCCCGAGCCCGCCGGCTTACGGCAGACGGCACGCAGTCACTGGGTCGAGTCCCGGTGGGTGTGCTTCAGCCAGGTCTTCATGTTCGGCTCCTTCATGCTGGTGCCCTTCCAGATCGCCGAGTGGGGCAAGCCGCTTTGGGTGGCGCAGTACAACGCCGCGGGATCCATCCTCAACGGCCTGAACATCGTCCGCCAGGCGCTGGGCAATCACCTGCCGATCGAGACTGCTCGTCGGTTCAAGGAGGGTGGGGTGACGGCCATGCGCGGCTACCTCTGGCGGTCGGCCTGGACCATCCTGGCCCTGGCCGCGCTGATTGTGGGGGTGCTGGTGGGGCTGGGAGAGTGGTTGGTGCTGTTGCTGTTCGGCGAACGTTTCCAGGAAGCGGCGGCGGTGCTGCCGCATGCGGCCGTGGGGCCGCTCATCGGCATGCTGTCGCTTGTGTCGCAGTCGGGTGGACTGGTGATCCGGCAGACGGAGCACATTTTCTGGTCCTACGTGGGCGGCACGGTGGTGTCGTTCGCGCTGGCACCGTGGTGGATTCCTGCCTTCGGCCTGCTGGGCGCAGTGTGGGTGTCCAACGTCGGCGTGATCGTGCCAACCGTGTGGCATCTGATCGTGTTCCGGCGGCAGGTTCGGGCAATGTGAGAGGCTTGCGAGAACGAGAATGAAGATATCCATGGTCACCTGCTCGTACCAGCAGGGCAAGTTTCTGGATGCGACGATGCGCTCGGTGCTGGATCAGCGCTACCGCGATCTGGAGTACATCGTGGTCGACGGCGGCTCGCGGGACGAGTCGGTCGAGGTCATTCGGCGGCACGAGTCGCAACTGGCCTACTGGGTTTCCGAGAAGGACCGGGGGCAGACCCATGCCCTGCGCAAGGGCTTCGATCGCGCCACGGGCGACATCCTCGGCTGGCTGTGCTCGGACGACCTTCTGCTGCCCGATGCGCTGAACCGCGTGGCGGCCTACTTCGAGGCCCATCCCGAGGTCGACATGATTTACGGCAACGCGTTGTGGATCGACGCGGCGGGGCAGTACATCCGGCCGAAGAAGGAGATGCCCTGGAGCAAGTTCATCTTCCTGTACGACCATAACTACCTGGCGCAGCCTGCAACCTTCTGGCGGCGTTCTCTGTACGAGAAAGCGGGCGGCCTGGACGAGTCCTGGAACCTGGGCATGGACTCGGACCTGTGGCTGCGCTTTGCGCAGCACACCCGGCCGCGCTATGTGGACATGTACCTGGCCTGCATGCGCGACTACCCCGAGCAGAAGACGCGGGCGTTGAAGCCGGCTGGGCGTGTCGAGGACACGCGTCTGCGGTTGCGGGAGCTGCCGCAGCTGGCCGGGTTACCGCAGAAGCCGCTGTCGTGGATGGGGCGCATGGGGCGCATTGGCGTCAAGTTGCTGCATGGCGGCTATCAGGCCCGCCCGCCAGCCGAGTACATTGCAGCGCTGGACCGCTATCGGATCGCCTGATGTCCAGGTGCGGTGAGGAGGGGCGTCCATGAAGATTTTGCTGTCGGCCTTTGCGTTCACCCCCCTGTTCGGGTCCGAGTGTGGCGTGGGGTGGCATTGGGCCGTGGCGATGGCGCGGTCGCATGAGGTTACCGTGGTCACGCACCCTGCATTTCGGGACCACGTCGACGCCGAACTGGCTCGGCGGCCCGTGCCCGGGCTGACGGTGGTGTACGTGGATCTCGTGCCCAGACGGGGCCCTTTTCACGAGCAGATGATGAACTCCCAGCTTTACTACCTGCGCTGGCAGTGGCATGTCCGGCCGGTGGTCAGGCAGATGGTGCGCGAGCAGGCTTTCGACGTCATCCATCACCTGACGTGGGGTTCCCTGCGTTACCCCTCCTGGCTGGGCGGGCTGGGCGTGCCCTTCATTGCCGGGCCGCTGGGCGGTGCCGAGACCGCGCCCGAGCACCTGTTCGCCGGTCTGCCCTGGAAGGCCCGGCTGAAGGAAACCCTGCGCACGCTGGTGCTGTGGAGCTTCTGGCTCGATGTCCCTACCCGGCTGGCCTGGTCCCGCGCGGACCGGCTTTATTGCCGCACCCGGGACACGCTGGCCTTTCTGCCTGCGGCGCTGAGGGCGCGGGCGGTCGTGGCACACGAGGTGGGGGTGATGGACGTCGTGCCCCGCCAGCAGCCGGTGCAGCGGCAGGCCCGAACCCGTCTGCTGTTTGCGGGCCGGCTGATTCCATTCAAGGGGCTGCACCTCGCTTTGCCCGCCTTGCGCTCTGCCCTCGACCGCGGGGCGGACGTCGAGTTGACGATTGTTGGGGAGGGCGAGTTGGATGGCTTTCTGCGCGCCAGGGTGGATGCGTTGGGACTGCGCGATCGCGTGCATTTCATCAGCAAGCTGCCTCAGGCTCAGCTCATGACGCTGTACCACGAGGCCGATGCCTTCTTTTTTCCGAGCCTGCACGACTCCGGCGGCACCGTGGTGATGGAGTCCCTGTCGCGGGGGCTGCCTGTGATCTGCCTGGATTTGGGCGGGCCGGCCCATTTCGTCACTCCCGGCTGCGGCATGGTGGTGTCGACGCGGAAGCGCAGCCAGGCCGCCGTGGTGGCTGGCCTGGCCGACGCCGTGGTGGCATTCCACAGCCTGTCGACCCCCGCCCGCCAGGCCATGCATGACGAGGCGGTGTCGCGTGCCCGGCGCATGGGGTGGGCCGACCGCGTCGCGGCCTTGTACGAAGACGCGTGCGCGCACCTGCCCTTGCGGGCGGCTCACCCATCAGAGGCCAGGACATGAACACGATGACGATGTGGCGCAGCCGTGTGGCGGCACTGACCTGGCCGGCCTGGTCGGATGTGGGCCTGTTTGCCCTGTTCGGTCTCGTGCTGCCGGCTGTGTGCTTTTACTTCCTGGTCGGCAGTCCCTTCTTCGGGCTGGTTGTGCTGCGCTACGCCGTGCTGGTTCTGGTGCTGCTGGCTGGCTTCAGTTTTGCCGCGCCGCAGGCGCCCTGGTATGTGCGGCTGGTGCTGTCGGTCACGCTCGGGCAGTTGGTGCTGAACTACGGCTTCACCAACATCGTGGTGGGCGCCGGCGCGGCGAAGATCACGCTGGCCGAGGGCGCCTGCCTGCTGGCCCTGGTGGTGCTGTTGCCTCTGACCTATCGGTGGCTGTCCAAGACCCCTGCATTCTGGCTTGCGATGGCGGCCATGATCCTGCCACCGGCCTATCACCTCTACCGCGACTTCTTCGAGTACCGGATGGCCGCGCTGCGCGACGTGCTGACGGTCGTGGACATTTCTTTCTTCCTGGCAGGCATGGCCGTGGTGGCGCTGGGCGTGCACCGCGGGGTGTGGCTGGCCTGGCGTGACCGTTTCCTGCGCATCTGGTTTGTGGCGGGGGGGCTGTACTGCCTGACCTGGCCCTTCTCGGCATGGATCAAGGCGTTTTCCCCGTCGTTCAGCAGCTACCAGCAGGCGGTGCCGGTCCTGGGGGCCCATGTGACCTCGCCCTATACCGCCATCGCGGTGCTCGTGGCCTGGTTCGCCATTCCGCATGTGTTCCCGCGGCGTACCTGGGTGCGCACGCTCTGGATCGCGCTCGTGCTTGTCGAGACCATTCTGGTTGTCGTGATGGCGCAGTCGCGCAACCTGTACCTGATCATCCTGTGCCTGCCGGTGGTGCTCGGCTTCTTCGGCTACAAACGCGCCTTCTCGGCGGTGGCCGCCGGCATGGTCGCGCTCGTCATGGTGCTCGCGCTGGTCGAGACCCTGAACATCAAGATTCCCGGGCGCATCTCGGATGTGACGCTGTCTGCCGTGGTGGACCGCTTTCTGTCGATCTCCGGCAAACACGGGGACGAGTACGGTGCGACCGGGGTACAGCAGCGCATGGTCTGGTGGGCCTCGTCGCTTGACATGTGGCGCGCCAGCCCGGACCGGATGGTGTTCGGGGTCGGCTACGGTCCGGCACTGACGAACTTCATGTCGCCCGGCGAGAACGGCGAAGGCGTCGTGGCATCATCGATTTCCAGACCCTTGATGATCAGCCTGTGCGGCTCCTCTTTATGATTGCCGCTGCCTATAATCAACATGCCTATTATCTTCAGACC
>JAJUHM010000339.1 GCA_029279925.1 Aquabacterium olei | reverse complement strand
GGCGCGAACGCCGGCCGCTTTGACGATATCGACGGCACTGCCGGCGGCGGCAATGTCGAAAGCGGTGGGACGCACTGGAATAGCAACCAGATCGACAGCGCGCACAATGCGCGTTGCGTCTGGGGCCGCATGGGGCGCGGTGTCTACGATCGCCAGGGTCATGCGCTCCTGGTCGGCGGCCTCGAGGACGCGCCCCAGCTCGGAAGCAGCAGCAGTCGCAACAATGGGCGCCTCCTGGGAACGAGCATCGCCCCAAACGGTGGCACTCTTTTGCGGGTCGGTGTCGATGACGACGACGCTCTCGCCCGCCTCGGTGGCAGCTACGGCCGTATGCACTGCAAGTGTTGTCTTACCGCTGCCGCCCTTTTGGGCGAGAAAAGCTATCTTTTTCATGGCGTCCATACGTCAAGCCTTCATGGCGTCTTGACGTCATTATATGCCAACAAAAAACGGCGTCAAGCCGTCTAGACGCAATGACGTCAAAACGTCATTGCGTCGCATAGTTCCTATTCTTCGTTTGGGTACGGCCCAAGGAAGCGCACACCGTTGAAGTGGATCAGGTGAGAGGGCGCATCCGCCACCCATACCTCGGTTTCCCATGCGATTTCCCCAAGGTAACGTCCCATGATGGCCCGGTTCGGGAAGGCGGTTACATAGACAAGGCCGGCAGTCGATCCGGCAAACAGCTTGGCAAGCTCAGCGTGCCGTTTTCCATCAACTGGCCCGTGACTGGTGACGGACTCCACCAGTAAAAGCCAGTTTTTGGCTGTGTAGTGCAGCACCACGTCGGGCATCTTGCCGTGTGAATCCACTTCGACGCCCAGGCCGGCCAGCAGGGCAGCATCGAAGTAGCCCCACTTGTCGCCGGTGTCGCCGGCATAGACCAGCACGCTACCCGGTGCGAAGCGCGGGGCGAATTCCTCGATGATGGCCCGGATCAGCTCGCTGTGCTCGCCAGGGCTGAGAGTGATTTGCTTGCCTGGCGCAATCTCGACCGGGACACGGTTCTGCTCTCGCGCCTTGGCGTAGCGGGCAACCAGCGTTTCACGTTCGGCTAGGTAAGCAGCGAGGTTGTCATGCCATGTCGGGGTGCCGAAGGTGCGTAGTAGCTCCAACGCGGACGGCTCGATTTGGTAGCACCACTTTGGGCTGTTCACCGGCCTGGTTGGCTCATCAGGGTTTGCCACGGCCAATCCAGCGTCGCAGAACTGGTGCATGGTCTGACGGCGGAATGTCTCGCGGGTGTTCGGTGCGTACTCCTTGCCGTAGTGCTCCCGCGCCCAATCCATGATGGGCGTGATGCCCACAAGCGGGTTTTCCGCGTCGGCCCATGCCTTGCCCGGCGTGAGGTTCAGGAGGGCCAGCAGGCACAGGGCGGAACGCTCGTTCTGCTGCGCTCGGGGCAGGCCCAAGGAAACGATGATTTGCTGCGCGGCCTTGATGTAGTCGTTTTGGTTGTTCATGCGGTCAGGGTTCCTAGCTTGGCGTCGATCTGTTCTTGCGTGAGCGTTCCTTGCTGCATGGCCCACTTGCCAAGCTCGGTCAGGGTGTCACGGCTCGGGTACTTCATCAGCTTGAGGTCGGTTGCATTGACCTGCGTATGGCCGTTGAAGCGCCGGAAATGCTCATCTACTGCGGTCGTGTTGAGGAACACGGCCAGCCCACGGGCCAGCGCCTCGGGCAAGCCGTGTTTGTCCTCGTGAAAGAGGTTCATGTGGTTCTCGAAGCCCAGCACGGAATGATCGCCAAAGGCGGCAGGATCAACCACGCTTGCCACCACGCGGCGCTTTTCCTCCTTCGACGAGAAGCGGCGCACCACGCAATAAAACCCGTTCGGGTAAAGCCACTTTTCCGTCTCGTCGTTGCGCATGATCGCGTTGGGCTTCTTCAAGCCCGCCACGGGCCAGACGGTGCCGGTCATGCTCAGGTGGCCGGGGTAGATCAGGGGCACGGTGCCCGGCTCGGGCATGTCGCGCAGGTGCGCTTTCAGCCGAAAATCGACTACCGGCCCGGTCGATACCTTCACGCCAATGTCGGCCAGCGAGTAGCGCACGGCGGGCGATAGCTCGATGGCGCTTTTCTCGGTCGTGGTTGGCACATGAATGAACCGCTCCGGGTCATCCGGGAACACGATCCGGTCGAACGGGTGTTCGTGGGTGGTCAGGTCGGAAAAGCTGTCATCGGTCGAAGTCGTGACCGTGACCGGCCCCTGCTGGCCGCCACGCTCCAAGCGAATGATGATGTTTTCCTGCAGCACCTCGTCATCCCTGAAAGCCTTGTTGCGCGACTCGAACAGGTGCATGTGGCGGATCGCCGCCCGCTCAAGGATGAAGTCACGGAACGGGCGGTAATACGGCCCGTTGCAGAAGCTGCGCGGGATGATGGCCACGATCTGCCCGCCCGGCGCTGCCTCGCCCACGGCCAGCGCGACAAAGGCGGAATACAGATTCACCGTCTCGATGCCGACAGTGCGCAGAGCCAGCCGGTGAGCTGACTGGCTGTTGATCTTCTTGTACGGCGGATTGAGGATCGCATGGGTATAGCCTCGATCCTGCAGACCTTCGGCAGTCGCCAGCTCGATGTAATCGCCCGCGATGATGCGGGGCGTCACCCGGCTGTATCCAGCCAAATGACGCGCAAGGTGGCCGCGCAGCTTTTCGTCGATCTCGTAGGCCGTCACCTCGACAGACTTAAAGCCAAAGCCGCCTGTCACCCAGCGGTCTAGAAAGGCGCAGGACAACGCGCCCACGCCCGCGCCTGCGTCCAGTAGGCGGCAGGTCTGCAGGGTGCTCGGTGGGAACAGGGACGCCATGAAGCGGGCCACGCTCGAAGGCGTCATGAACTGGCCGAACTCGGCTTTGTGTTTCTGCGCGGTACGGAGTGCCACCTCGCGGCGCACGCGGTCTGCGATGTCTAGTTGTTGGAGCATCCCAAGTCCTCATTGACGCGGTGTGATGACGCCGACGTGCTTGTAAAGGGTGGTTCGGGACACGCCATAACGGCGGGCTACCTCGGCCACCTTAATATCTGGATCGCGCAACAGGGCTTTGATCTCTCGCACCTGCTGGTCGTCTAACTTCGGCTTGCGGCCACCGGCCCGGCCACGGGCGCGGGCGGCTGCCAGCCCGGCCTGCGTCCGCTCACGGATCAAACCGCGCTCGAACTCGGCCAGCGCCGCGAACACATGAAATTGCAGCTTGCCCGATGCGCTGCCCGTCTCGATCTTCTCGGTCAGGCTCTCGAAATGCACGCCGCGCTGCTCAAGCTCGGCCACGATCTGCACCAAGTCATGCAGGCTGCGCCCGAGTCGATCAAGCCGCCACACCACGAGGGTATCCCCGGCCCGTAACGCCTTGCGGCACTGCTCAAGCTCCGGGCGTGCCGCGCTCTTGCCGCTGGCCGCTTCCTCATAGATCACGCTGCACCCGGCCTGCTGGAGCGCGTCGCGCTGCAGGTCTAGGTGCTGGTCGTCCGTCGAAACGCGGGCGTATCCAATGCGTTGATTCATTGACAGTGCCTGAACATAGAAAACTTGACGGTTATCTTAACGGTTTTTGGTATGCCCGGCCATGAAAAAGCAAAACCCTGCAGACCTGTCCAGAAAACCACCGTTTTCTGAACATCCACAAAACGACAAGGGCCAGCAAAAGCTGGCCCTTGTCATCGGTCTTCAAGCGGGCACTCAATCCCCACCGACGTAGGTATCTCCCCACGGATGGTGATACACCGTGCACGGCTTGCCGGTGCACGGGTTCACCCCGCCCGACACCGCGGGCGCGCCGGTTCCCGGCCACCTGGACATGCCCGCGAAACCATTACTGAGCCACCACGCGAGCCAGAAGGGAATCCACACGATCAGGCCACCGAACAACATGGCGGGGATGTGCTGCCATTCGGGCAGCGCCAGCCATACCGACGCCGGCACGGGAAGCCAGAGCATCCAGCGCCGCCCGGCAAACAGCATCCGCCACGCCTTCGCCCTCATCGCGCCTGCTCCTCAATAACCAGCACAACGTAGCTGGCTGTGTTCTTGTCGTCCTGCATGTGAACGACCCGAAAGCCCTTTTCGTAAATCTGGCGGATCGTCACCTTGCCGATGTGCTCGCAGTGCAGAACGGAATCTGCGCCCCG
>JAJUHM010000338.1 GCA_029279925.1 Aquabacterium olei | reverse complement strand
TGGGGGACGACTTCCAGCGCCTGCTGCGGCAGGCCGCGACCCCGGGCGTCCCGTCGTCCGACACACCGGCCATCGCCGGCGCCCGGCCACTGGGGCCTTTCGGCTTTGCCTCGGCTCAGCCGGCTCTGGATCACCTTGGCATGCAGCTCGCGGCAGTGACCGGCGCGCAGACCGACCGCATGACCCGTGATCCGGGCTGGCGCCTGCTGACGGTCGGTCGCCTGATCGAGCGCCTGAATGGCTACAGCGCCTTCCTGCGCGCGTTCTGGCAGGCCGACGCGCTGCGCCACCCCCAGGGCTTCGACCAGATCCTCACCCTGTTCGACAGCACCATCACCTTCCGCGCCCGCTACCAGCGTCGCCTCGAGCAGCCGGCCCTGCTGGCGCTGCTGGTGCTGGACGAAAGCAACCCCCGCGCGCTGGCCTGCGTGCTGCGCCGCCTCCGCACCGAGCTGGGCAAGCTGCCCGTCCGCAGCGAGCGCGGGGGCGATCTGCTGGCGCTGCTGCCCCACGAGGGCGTCGGGGCCAGCCTGGGCGAGCTGTGCGACCCGGATCACGGCCACGCCCGCGTGCTGACCCTGCTCAACCGCCTTGTCGACACCAGCTGGCGCCTGTCCGACGAGGTGGGGCTGCGCTACTTCGCGCATGCGGAGCCCACCGATTCGATGGTGAGCGCATGAAGACGCTGTCTGACGTGGCCTGGGCCCGCCTGTCCGTCGAGCACGAGACGCTGTACGAGTACGCCAGCCCGGTGGAGCAGGCGCAGCATGTGGCCTGTCTGCGGCCCCTGTCGGATGCCGGCCAGCATCTTGAGGTGTTCGAGATGGCGGTCTCTCCCACGCCGTCGCAGCACAGCATGCGCCGCGACAGCCACGACAACAGCCGGGCGTACTTTGCGCTGCATGCCCCGCACACCGAACTCAAGGTCGTGGCCTGCAGCGAAGTCCGCGTCTGTGACCGATACGAGGGGCTGGACCCCGAGTGCGGTCCCACGTGCGACGCGGTGCGTGAACGCCTGGCCTATCGGGCGCATGCGCCGTTCGAGCCGGCGGCCGAGTACCTCTACACCTCGCCCTTCGTGCCCTTGCACGCCGAGCTGCGAGAGTACGCCAGCCTGTCCCTGCAGGAGGGCCGCCCGCTGGCGGCTGCCGCGATCGACCTGATGCGCCGCATCCATGCCGATTTCGATTACGCGCCGGCGTCCACCGACATCTCCACCCCGATCCTGGACGTGTTCGATCGACGCAAGGGCGTCTGCCAGGACTTTGCCCACCTCATGCTGGGCTGTCTGCGCGCCTGCGGCCTGTCGGCCCGCTACGTGAGCGGCTACCTGCTGACGCGCCCCCCGCCGGGTCAGGCGCCCCTGGTTGGTGCGGACGCCTCCCACGCGTGGGTCAGTGTGTGGGTGCCGGGCCTGGGGCCCGAGCGTGCCGGTGACTGGCTCGATCTGGACCCCACCAACAACTGCATTCCCGGCGTCCACCACGTCCGGGTGGCCCACGGCCGCGATTTCGGGGACGTCACACCCCTGCGCGGGGTCATCCGCGGAGGGGGGCAGCACACCTTGTTGGTGCGCGTGACCACCCGTCTGCTGCAAGAGCCGGCCGCCGCTGCCGCCTGACGCACCACATCGGTACGCCCAGGCACCTTGGTGTGGCGCCACGCGGACGCCATGCCCGAAAGCTGTGCCCGCTCAACATGCCCCTGCTGGCGGCTGGCACACTCTGTGCAACGGGTTACAAGACCGCAGCTTCCAGCACACCCCGCAACGGGAACCAACGATGCGATTCTTCGATGAGATGCATGTGAGCAGCGCCGAAGTGCGCGACCACTACCGGGTCTATGACCGCTGGCTCGGCCGGCAGCCTCGGGAGTTGATGAACTCCCGCCGCGAAGAAGCCGAGATGATCTTCCGGCGCGTGGGCATCACCTTCGCGGTCTACGGCGACAAGGACGAGACCGGGGCGGGCACCGAGCGCCTCATCCCCTTCGATCTCATCCCGCGCATCATCCCCGCCGACGAATGGCGCGAGATGGAAAAGGGTCTTCGGCAGCGGGTCACGGCGCTCAACCGCTTCCTCGAAGACATCTACCACGACCAGGCCATCCTCAAGGCCGGCGTCATTCCGGCCGAACCGGTGCTCAACAACGCCCAGTTCCGCAAGGAGATGATGGGCCTGAATGTGCCGGGCGGCATCTACTCCATCATCGCGGGCATCGACATCGTGCGGGCCTGCAACCCCGATGGGAGCGGCACGTATTACGTGCTGGAAGACAACCTGCGTGTGCCTTCCGGTGTGAGCTACATGCTCGAGAACCGCAAGATGTCGATGCGGCTCTTCCCCGAGCTGTTCGCCGAGCACCGCGTCGCCCCGGTCGCCCATTACCCCGATCTGCTGCTGGACACCCTGCGCACCATGGCGCCAGCCGGGGTCAACGAACCCACGGCCGTGGTGCTGACGCCCGGCATGTACAACTCGGCCTACTTCGAGCACGCCTTCCTGGCGCAGCAGATGGGCATCGAGCTGGTCGAGGGGCAGGACCTCTTCGTCAAGGACGACTTCGTCTACATGCGCACCACGCGCGGCCCGCAGCGTGTCGACGTGATCTACCGCCGGGTGGACGACGACTTCATGGACCCGGAGGTCTTCCGCAAGGACTCGACCCTCGGCGTGGCCGGCCTGCTGCGCGCCTACCGCGCCGGCAACGTCACGCTGGCCAATGCCTTCGGCACCGGCATTGCCGACGACAAGTCGATTTACCCCTACGTGCCGCGGATGATCGAGTTCTACCTGGGCGAGAAGCCCATCCTGCAGAACGTGCCCACCTACATCTGCCGCGAGAAGGCGGACCTGCAGTACACGCTGGACCACCTGGCCGAGCTGGTGGTCAAGGAGGTACACGGCGCCGGGGGCTACGGCATGCTGGTGGGACCGGCGGCCACGAAGGCCGAGGTCGAGGAATTCCGCCAGGTGCTGCTGGCCAACCCCAGCAACTACATCGCCCAGCCCACGCTGTCGCTGTCGACCTGCCCGACCTTCGTCGAAAGCGGCATCGCACCGCGCCACATCGACCTGCGGCCCTTCGTGCTGTCAGGCAAGGAAGTGCGCATGGTGCCCGGCGGCCTGACCCGCGTGGCACTCAAGGAAGGCTCTCTGGTGGTCAACAGCTCGCAAGGCGGGGGCACCAAGGACACCTGGGTGCTGGAGAGCTGACTCCCCAACCCATCGACATCCGCAGACCAGGAGGACACCATGCTGAACGAACGCATCGAAGACCATCTGCCCTCCCATCTGATCGAGACTGAATCCGGGGCCCTGCGCCAGGCGGCCCCGCACACGGAGACCAAGCCCATGCTGTCGCGCACCGCCGATCACCTTTTCTGGATGGCCCGCTACATGGAGCGCGCCGAGAACACCGCGCGCCTGCTGGACGTGAACTACCAGACCTCGCTGCTGCCCCAGTCGCAGGAGGCGGCGCAGAACGGCTGGAAGGGCCTGCTCAGCATCAGCGAGCTGACCAGCGACTACCTCAAGAAGCACGGCGAACTGTCGGCCCGCAACGTGATGACCTTCATGGTCAGCGATCCGGGCAACCCGTCGAGCATCCTCAACTGCCTGCGTGCGGCCCGCGAAAATGCCCGTGCCGTGCGCGGGGCCCTCACCACCGAGGTGTGGGAGACCACCAACCAGACCTGGCTGGAGTTCAACCGCGTGCTCAAGGAAGGCATGCTGGAGCGGGACCCGGGCGAGGTGTTCGAGTGGGTGAAGTTCCGCTCGCACCTGTCGCGCGGGGTGACGCTGGGCACCATGCTGCAGGACGAGGCCTTTCACTTCCAGCGCATCGGCACCTTCCTGGAGCGGGCCGACAACACGGCGCGCATGCTGGACGTGAAGTTCCACGCCCGCAACACCGAGTTCTTCGGCTCGGGCGCCGGCAACGAAGGCAAGGAAGTCGACTTCTACCACTGGTCGGCCGTGCTGCGCTCGGTCTCGGCCTTCGAGGTCTACCGCAAGGTCTACCGCAACGTGATCCGGCCTGAGAAGGTGGCCGAGCTGCTGATCCTGCGCGCCGAGATGCCGCGCTCGCTCGTCTACTGCATGGACGAGGTGGTCAGCAACCTGCGCGCCGTGGCCAAT
>JAJUHM010000337.1 GCA_029279925.1 Aquabacterium olei | reverse complement strand
GCCCCTCGGCCAGCACCAGCTGGTTGCCACTGGCCAGGGCGGCCATGACCTGGTGCAGCACCGCCGGGGCCGTGTCCGCGACGCCAGCGACCATGCCGCGCGCAGTGAAGCGCAGGCTGTCGTCTTCCCCTGTGGGACCCGGCAAGGCCACGCGCAGCCCGCTGATGCGGCGCGCGCGACAGGCATCGGCGCGGTCGCGCAAGGTGGCCAGCTCATCGCCTTCCAGCAAGCTGCGTCCTGCGCCATCCAGCCAGGTCAACAGCGCCGAGAACGCCTGGTCGGCCGCCCGGGCCTCGTCGCCCTCCACCACCGAGATGGCGCCATCATGCAGTCGGGGCCCTGACGTGCGCGCCAGCAGACGGTGCAGGTAAAGCGGCCCGCCCGCCTTCGGGCCCGTGCCCGACAGGCCCTCGCCACCGAACGGCTGCACACCCACCACGGCACCGATGATGTTGCGGTTCACATAGAGGTTGCCGACATGCGCGCGGGCGGCCACCCGCTCCACCGTCTCGTCGATGCGCGTGTGCACGCCCATCGTCAGACCGTAGCCGCTGGCGTTGACGGCATCGATCAGGCTGTCAAGGTCGGCTGCACGGTAGCGCAGCACATGCAGAATCGGGCCGAACTGCTCCCGCCCCAGCTCGGACAAGGCACCGATCTCGATGATGGTGGGGGCCACGAAGGTGCCGTGCGCGCACTCGGCCGGCAGCGGCAACTGGGTGACGCGGGCGCCCTTCTGCCGCATCGCGGCCACGTGCGCCTGCAGCCCGTCCCGCGCCTCGGCATCGATCACCGGACCGATGTCGATGCGGACGTCGGCAGGGTTGCCCAGGCGCAACTCCGTGAGCGCGCCCTGCAGCATGTGCAGCACGCCGTCCGCGATGTCCTCCTGCACGCACAGCACGCGCAGCGCCGAACAGCGCTGACCGGCCGAGTCAAAGGCCGAGGCCAAGACGTCGGCCACCACCTGCTCGGGCAGCGCGGTCGAGTCCACGATCATGACGTTCTGGCCGCCCGTCTCTGCAATCAGCGGCACGTTGCCGCCGCGTGCAGCCAGCGTGCGGTTGATGAGCGCCGCCACCTCGGTCGAGCCGGTGAACATGACGCCGCGCACCCGGGCGTCGGCCACCAGCGTGGCTCCCACCGTTTCACCGCGGCCGGGCAGCAGTTGCACAGCTGCCACCGGCACCCCGGCTTCGTGCAGCAGGCGCACCGCGTACGCGGCGATGAGGGGCGTCTGTTCTGCAGGCTTGGCCAACACGGGGTTGCCTGCGGCCAGCGCCGCCGCCACCTGGCCGGTGAAGATGGCCAGCGGGAAGTTCCAAGGGCTGATGCACAGAATCGGGCCCAACGGCACGTGCGTGGCCGGGTCGAAACCGCGCGCCTGCTGGGCGTAGTAGCGCAGGAAGTCGACGGCTTCCCGCAGTTCAGCCACCGCATTCGACCACGACTTGCCAGCCTCGCGCACGGTCAGCGCCAGCAGGGTGTCGGCGTCGCGCTCGAACAGCTCGGCCGCGCGCAACAGCGCCTCGCTGCGCACCGGCGCGGGCGTGGCGGCCCACTCGGCGGCCACTGCGCCGGCCGCGGCCAGCGCCTGTTCCACATCCGCGGCCGTTGCCTCGGTCACCTGGCCCACGACCTCGCTGTGATCGGCGGGATTGCACACCGGCTGCACCGCCGGTTCGGCCGCCCCCCCGGTGAGCGTCGGGCCTGCGTGGAACGCCGTCTCACGGGACACGGCCAGTGCCGTCGCCAGGCGTTCGCGCACTGCTTCGCTGGCCAGATCGTGGCCCTCCGAGTTGGCGCGCTGTGCGCCGAACATCTCGGCAGGCAGCGGGATCTTGGGATGCGGCGTCCCTGCGAGCGGCGCTGCCTGCTCCACCGGGTCGGCGATCAGTTCTTCCACCGGGACGTGCTCATCCACGATGCGGTTGACGAAGCTGGTGTTGGCGCCGTTTTCCAGCAGGCGGCGAACCAGGTAGGCCAGCAGGGTCTCATGGCTGCCCACGGGCGCGTAGATTCGCACCATGCGATGACGCTCGGCCTGGCCCACGATCTGGTCGTACAGGGGCTCGCCCATGCCGTGCAGGCACTGGAACTCGTAGTCACCCGGCTGCCAGGTGCGTCCATCGGCTGCGGCCAGATGGAAGATCGCCGCGAGCGAGTGCGCGTTGTGCGTGGCGAACTGCGGGTAGATCACATCCCGAGCGGCCAGCAGCTTCCTGGCGCAGGCGAGGTAGGACACGTCGGTGTAGACCTTGCGCGTGTAGACCGGATAGCCCGACAGACCGTCGATCTGAGCCCGCTTGATCTCGGCGTCCCAGTAGGCGCCCTTCACCAGGCGCACCATCATGCGGCGGCCGCTGCGGCGAGCCAGGTCGATGACGAAGTCGAGCACGAAGGGGGCGCGCTTCTGGTAAGCCTGCACCACAAAGCCCAGCCCGGTCCAACCCGCCAGCGCAGGGTCCAGTGCCAGTGCTTCCAGCAGGTCCAGCGAGATGTCGAGGCGATCGGCCTCCTCCGCATCGATGTTCAGGCCGATGTCGTGCCCCTTGGCCTGCAGGCACAGCGTCTTCAACTTCGGCAGCAGTTCGGCCATCACACGCTCATGCTGAGACCAGGTGTAGCGCGGATGCAGGGCAGACAGCTTCACCGAGATCCCGTTGCCATCGACGACCCCGCGACCGGTGGACGACTGGCCGATCGCCTGGATGGCACGTTCATAGTCGGCGAAATAGCGCTCTGCGTCGGCGGCCGTCATGGCGGCCTCGCCCAGCATGTCGAACGAGTAGCGGTAGCCCTTCTTCTCGTGCGCACGACCACGGCGCAAGGCTTCGTCGATGTCGCGGCCGGTGACGAACTGCTCGCCCAGCATGCGCATCGCCAGGTCCATGCCCTTGCGGATCAGCGGCTCGCCACCGCGCGCCACCAGACGGGTGAGCGCGGAAGACAGGCCCTCTTCGCTGCTGGTCGACACCAGACGGCCAGTGATGAGCAGCCCCCAGGTGGCCGCATTGACGAACAGCGACGGGCTGTTGCCGATGTGCGAGCGCCAGTCTCCGTCGGCCAGCTTGTCGCGGATCAGGCGGTCGGCCGTGGCCTTGTCCGGCACGCGAAGCAGCGCTTCGGCCAGACACATCAGCGCCACGCCCTCCTGACTGGAGAGCGAGAACTCCTTCATCAGCGCATCGACGCCAGACGAACGGGACCGGGTGGCACGCAGGCCGCTGACGAGATCGTGCGCCAGGCTCCGGACGGGCTCCCGCAGGGCTGCAGGAATGCGGGCGGCCTCGACGAGGGCGGGCACACAGACGGGTTCGGGCATGCGCCAGGCCGCATCGATGGCGCGGCGGATCTCGCTGCGCGGTGTGGCGGGCAAGGCGGCAGCGGCGTTGAACGCCTGGGAGGGGCGGTGGCCGGTGGGGGTCGGGGTAGTCACGTCCGGGTACTCCTGAGGGGCGGGCGCACAGACACTGCGCGCGCTGAGGTCGGGAAACGATGGCGGCATAGGGCACGCCAGATGGGCTGAATTTTTCTTGAAACCCCGCAGTAATTGGCTCTGAACTTTCGTTCTGAAAAGCCATAATGACTTTTTTCAGCCGCTCTTACAGACAAAAAGACCACCCGACTCATGGACCGCATCGACCTCAAGATCCTCGCCGAATTGCAAGCAGACGCCCGCCTGTCCATCGTAGAACTGTCGCGTCGCGTTGGGCTCACCAAGACGCCCTGCGCCGAGCGGGTGCGGCGGCTGGAGAAAACGGGTGTGATACGGGGTTACCACGCAGACCTCGACCCCGACGCGGTCGGCGCGGGCCACATCGTGGTGGTTCAGGTTCTGCTGGCTGGCACCACCGAGCACGAACTTCGACGCTTCAATGAAGCGGTGCAGCGCATCCCCGAGATCGAGTCCTGTCACATGATCGCCGGCGATTTCGACTACCTGCTGAAAGTCCGCACCCGCGACATCAACGACTACCGCCGCGTGATGGGCGAGCACATCTCCGGCCTGCCCGGCGTGAAGCAGACCCACACCTACGTGGTGATGGAGATGGTGAAGGAGTCGCGCAGCCTGCCGCTGCCTCGGCCCTGAGCCCCTGAGCACGGCCGGAAAACAAAAAACCCCAAGCGATGGGATCACTTGGGGTTGTGTTCTGGCGG
>JAJUHM010000336.1 GCA_029279925.1 Aquabacterium olei | reverse complement strand
TGCAAGCCCGCCTGCGCGCGCTGCTGACCGTGCTCGGCCTGACCACCAGCCTGCTGGGCGGGGGGGCCTGGGCGGCTGGGGCGGCTTCGGCACCCGGCGCGGCGGTGCCTGAGGTGACCGTGCACGGCGCCGACCTGCCTCGCCAGGCTTCGCCGGCGCCAGCCCCAGCGGCAACGCCAGCCCCCGCCCAGGTGGGCCAGGATGGCCTGCAGGGGGTGCCGGCGCCCAGCGCCCCCGTGATCGACCAGACCGGCACGCTCAGCGCCACCGACGTGGCCGCACTCACCGACAAGCTGCTGCAGTTCGAGCGCGAGCGCGGCACGCAGATGGCTGTGCTGATGGTTGCCACGACCAGCCCCGAAGACATCGCTGCCTATGCCCACCGGGTGGCCGACCAGTGGAAGATCGGCCGCCGCGACGTGGGCGACGGCCTGCTCATCGTCGTGGCCAAGAACGACCGCACCGTGCGCATCGAGGTGGCGCGGGCGCTGGAAGGCGCGGTGCCCGACCTGGCGGCCTACCGCATCATCGATGGCGTCATCGTGCCGGCGTTTCGCGCGGGCGACTTTGCGGGCGGCCTGAGCCAGGCCGTCGAGCACCTCCAGGCCCGTGTGCGCGGCGAAGCCCTGCCCCTGCCCGACGCCAAAGGGGGCGGCGCGAGCGAAAACAACGGGGTCGACCTCAACACCCTCGTCATCTTCGGCCTGTTCGGCATCCCGATTGTCAGCACGGTGTTGAAGGCCTTGCTGGGCAAGACGCTGGGCACCTTGGCCACCGGTGGCCTTGGCGGCGCCGTGGTGTGGCTGGTGACGGGCAGCCTGCTGCTGGGCCTGGCAGGCGTGGTGCTGACCATGATGCTCGGTGCCGCCTTTTCGAACGGCCGAGCGCCTCGCGGTGGCTGGGGCGGAGGTGGCTGGGGCGGTGGCGGTGGCGGCTGGTCCGGCGGAGGGGGCGGCGGAGGCGGTTGGTCTTCAGGGGGCGGCGGCAGCTTCGGCGGCGGCGGTGCCTCGGGCCGCTGGTGAGCCGAACATGCCCGCTGCGCACGCCCATGCACACCCTCCACCACGACCTGTTGCGACCTTGCCCTCCTCGCTGACCTGCTCGCCATGACCCAGCCTGTGCCTTCCGATCCCACGCCCGGCAACCCGCCTTCGGCCCTGGCCCGCTGGTGGGGGCACGCCTGGCTGGACGCCCGCAGCGTGCAGCGTCGGCTGCCCCCCGAGGCCCTGAAGCGGCTCGAGGCCGCCGTGCGCGACAGCGAAAGCCGCCACCGCGGCGAGCTGCGCCTGTGCATCGAAGGCGGCCTGGGGCCGATGTGGCCAGGTCGGCCCGTGTCCACCCGGGCGCGCGCCATCGAGCTGTTCAGCCTGCTGCGGGTGTGGGACACGGCCCAGAACAACGGCGTGCTGATCTACCTGCTGCTGGCCGAGCACCGCATCGAGGTGCTGGCCGATCGCGGCCTGGCCGACAAGGTGCCGCCCGAGACCTGGACCGCCCTGGCCGACAGCCTGGGCGACGCCCTGCGCCAGGGCCGGTGGGAAGCCGGCCTGATGCAGGCCGTGGACGCGGTGGGCGACCTGCTGCGCACCCACTACCCGGTCTTGCCCGGAGTGGCCGATGTCAACGAACTGCCCGACGCCATCGTGCTGCTGTAGAACGCGGGCCGCAGCGAGGCGCAGGCAGAATATCGGCCATGCCCACGCCCATGAAGCTGGCCGAGATCCAGCCTTTTTTTGCGACCCTGCAGGCCGCCAACCCGCACCCTGAAACCGAACTGGTCTACAGCACCCCTTTCGAGTTGCTGACGGCCGTGCTGCTGTCGGCCCAGGCCACGGACGTGGGGGTGAACAAGGCCACGGCCCGGCTGTTCCCGGTGGCCAACACGCCGCAGGCCATCCTGGATCTCGGGATGGACGGGCTGTGCGATTACATCAAGACCATCGGCCTGTACAAAAGCAAGGCCAAGCACCTGCTCGAGACCTGCCGCATCCTGATCGAGCAGCACGGTGGCGAGGTGCCTCGCAGCCGCGAGGCGCTCGAAGCCCTGCCCGGCGTGGGCCGCAAGACGGCCAATGTGGTGCTGAACGTGGCCTTCGGCGAGCCCACCATGGCCGTGGACACGCACATCTTCCGTGTGGGCAACCGCACCGGGCTGGCCATTGGCAAGACGCCGCTGGAGGTCGAGCTCAAGCTGCTCAAGCGCGTGCCGGCCGAGTTCATGGTGCACGCGCACCACTGGCTCATCCTGCACGGCCGCTATGTGTGCCAGGCGCGCAAGCCGCGCTGCTGGGAATGCAGCGTGGCCACCTGGTGCCACCACAAGCCCAAGACCCCGGCACCCGCCGTGCGCTGAACACGGTAGAACACCGGGTGGGGCGCGAGTGGGCGACGATCGGGCGCCGCCCACCCGGGGTGGTCAGGCTGCCTGCGGCGCGGCCTGCCCGGCCAGCGATGCAGCACGCCGGCGGCCGACCGTGACCGCCACACCCAGCAGCCCGACCAGGGCCAGGCCGGTGGTCGACGGCTCGGGCACGGCCGCCGCGAACGCCATGCCCAGCGCCTGGTGCACACCGGACGTCGGGTGGACGGCGTCGAACAGGAAGTACTTGTCGGGGTTGCTGCAGGCCGTCAAACCTGGCGACACCACCACCCCGCCATAGCTGCCGCCCCAGCACCGATCGGTCAGCGTGCCACCGTCGGCCACCAGGTCGGCGCGGTAGGCCTTGAGCACGGCATTGGTGTCGAACCGGCGGATGGTGATGCCGCTCAGGCTGCCTTCCAGCGCATCCAGGGCCATGTCCATGCCCAGGTTGAACTTGGCCGTCATGCTGCTGAGTGCGGCCTGCCCTTCGGCCGGCTGCTGCTGTGCCACGAAGGTGAAGGAGAAGTCCGCCAGATCGGGCACGAAGAAGTCGCGGGCACCGGCGGCATACAGGGCCCCGATGTGACCCGTGATGTTCTTGATCGCCTGCGTGCCCACGGCCAGCAGCGTCTCGCTGCTCACGCCCGGCACCAGCACGTCGAGGAAGTCGTTGCCGCCGCCCCAGACCATGTAGAGCGAGTCCGCCTTCAGCGGCCCGCCCGCGGCCTTGATGTAGCTGGACACCTGGTCCGCCATGCCGGTGTCATTGAGCAGCGGGGTGATGTCCTTGAACTTACTGCCGGTGCCGGTGTAAGCGCCGCCGTAGGCATAGTTGTCCAGCGCGATGCCCAGCGTCGAGGCCAGCACCTCGGCCGCCGTGGGCCCGTTCGTGAAGCGGCCGCCCACATAGGGCGTGACCGGCAGCGGCAAGGGGAAGCCCCGATCCGCCAGGGCCTGGCGGGCGTTGCCGTTGTCCGACAGGCTGTCGCCGAACACGACCAGCTCGCTGTAGGCCTGTGCGGGCGTGGCCGCAAAAACGGCCGCAGCGGCCAGGGCCACGGCCGTGCAGGCGCGCGACAAGGTGAAAAGGACGGTTGTCATGGGTGCTCCTCCGGATTTCTGAACCGTGACAAACCGCACACCTTATCAGCTCACACCCCGCCACGGCGTCCGCATCGACCCGCACCCACCCGTCCGGGCGGTCCGACTCAGCCCGGCGCCGGCAGACCGGCCATCACGTCCGGGTGGCGCAGGCGCAGTCGCAACTCGTTCTTCATGCGGGCATTGCGCAACTGGCGGGACTCTCCCATGAACGACAGCTGCATCGGGCTGAGCGCCGACGCTGCCTCGGCCCGGCTGAGCCGCGGCGGCCGCGGCAGCCCGAAGCGGTCGGCCACGAAGTCAAAGTAGTCGCCCATGCGCAGACGCGTGTCGTCGCACACGTGGATCACCCGCCCCGGCCGGGCCCGCCACAGTGCCGCCACGCAGGCACGGGCCAGGTCATCGGCGTGGATGTGGTTGGTCCACACGTCGTCTTCCGGGCGCAGCACGGGGCTGCCCCGGCGCACCCGCTCGCGCGGGTCGCCACCGACGCGGTCGAGCGCGTAAATGCCGGGGATGCGCAACAGGGTGACGCGCGTGCCGGCGGGCCCGGCATGGCGGCGGCCAAAAGCGCGAAGGGCGGCTTCGGCATGCACGCGGCGGCGGGCGCGGTCGGTGGCAGGGGCCACGGCGCGGGTCTCGTCGAATTCTGCGCCGTCGGCGTTGCCATAGACACCGGTGGTGCTGCCGTACACCAGCGTGCGCGGCGCACGGCCCAGCGCCAGCG
>JAJUHM010000335.1 GCA_029279925.1 Aquabacterium olei | reverse complement strand
CGCGGGCCGACATGTCGGCCGGGCCGTGGTCGCACCCAAACGGCGCAAGGCTGCGGCCCACGCGCGCAAGCAGCATGGCCTGACGGGCTTCGCCGAGCAGGTGGGCCGCGTCGTTGCTGGCCGAGCCGTCCACCCCCAGGCCCACGGGCACGCCTGCATCCACCATGCGGCGCACGGGCGCAATGCCCGAGGCCAGACGCATGTTGCTGCACGGGCAGTGCGCCACGCCGGTCAGCGTGGCGGCAAAGCGGCCGATGCCGTGGTCGTCCAGCTTCACGCAGTGCGCGTGCCACACGTCGTCGCCCAGCCAGCCCAGGCTTTCGGCGTATTCGGTGGGCGTCTGGTTGAACTTCTCGCGGCTGTAGGCCACGTCGTGGTCGTTCTCGGCCAGGTGGGTGTGCAGGCGCACGCCGCGCCGGTAACTGCGCGCCAGGCTGGCCGATTCGCACATCAGGTCGGGACTGACGGAAAAGGGCGAGCACGGCGCCAGCGTGATGCGCACCATGGCGTGCACGCTGTCGTCGTGCCAGGTGTCGATGAGCCGTTGCGAGTCGGCCAGGATGTCGGCTTCTCGTTCGACCAGGTGATCGGGCGGCAGGCCCCCGGCGCTCTCGCCGACGCTCATGCTGCCGCGGCTGGCGTGAAAGCGCATGCCGATCTCGCGCGCCGCCTCGATGCTGTCGTCCAGTCGCACCCCGTTGGGATAGAGGTACAGGTGGTCACTGCTGGTGGTGCACCCGCTGATCAGCAACTCGGCCATGGCCGTCTGGGTGGACACATGCACCATCTCGGGCGTCAGGCCGGACCAGATCGGATAGAGGGTGCGCAGCCAGCCGAACAACTCGGCGTTCTGTGCTGCCGGAATGGCCCGGGTCAGGCTCTGGAACATGTGGTGGTGCGTGTTCACCAGGCCCGGAATGACGACGTGTCCCCGCGCGTCGATGACCTCGGTGGCGCCCTCCAGCCACTCGGGTGCCAGAGAGTCGGTCGGGCCGCAGGCCACGATGGTGCCGCCCTGGATGACGATGCTGGCGTGCCGCCATTCGGTGCCGGCGTCGTCCATGGTGGCCACGCAGTCGGCGTTCTGGATCAGGAGGGTGGCAGGCGTCGGGTTGTTCACGGCAGGCGGGGGGATGAGGGAAACAAAGCGGGCAGGCTCAGACATCGAGCTGCAGCAACTGGGCCACGACCGAGATGGCGATGACGGCCGGCTCCTTGCCCGTCAGCCCGGGCAGGCCGATCGGGCAGGTCAGGCGTGCGAGCACGTCGGCCGCAAGGCCTTGCTCTTCCAGGCGGTGCAGGAAGCGGGCGCGTTTGGTCTGTGATCCGATCAGGCCGGCGAAGGCGAAGTCGCCCCGGCGCAGCACGGCCGTGATGATGCGCAGATCCAGGTCATGCCGGTGGGTCAGCACCAGGTGGCAGGCACCGGCGGGGGCCTCGGCCACCTCGGCGCCGGCGGCATCCGTGCTGACGAACTGGATGTGCGCGGGCAGTGCCGCGAGTGCCTCGGGCGAGGGCAGGCCGGGAGCATCATCGGCGGGCACCTCGCCGGGGCGTTCATCGATCCAGCGCACCGTGCAGTCGATGTCGGCCAGCAGATGAACGATGGCCTGGCCGACGTGCCCGGCGCCATGAAGCTCAAGATGGAAGCGCGGTGGCGGCAGGGACCAGTCCGCCAGGGCGGCCTCGGTCAGGGGCTCGAACACCAGGTGGACGACCCCGCCGCAGCACTGTCCCAGTGTGGGGCCCAGGGGGAAGGTCTTCTCCCAGGCGGAGGGCAGGACACCGGCGTGATCTGCACGCAGCGCCTCGCGCGCCAGCTCGATGGCCTGCCACTCGAGGTGGCCGCCGCCGATGGTGCCCTGTACGGACAGGGCCGGGCCGATGTCGCCGTCCATCGCATGACCGGGGCGCGGCACCAGCATCCGTGTGCCAGCTTCCCTGGGCGTCGATCCACGGATGTCGGCCACGCGCACCACCAGGGCGGGCACGCCGGCCGCGAGCCAGCGTGACGCGGTGTCCCGCAGTGTCCGTGCATGAAGCGCGCTGGGGCCGCGGCGGGGCGGCCACGCTCCGGCATCGGTTTGGCGGTCTGTCTGCATGAGGTCCGTCGTCAGCCGTGGGTCACGCCAGCCTTGACCGCATCGATGGCATCCAGAATGGCTTCCGGTGTGGCGGGCGCCCGCAACGGCGGGCTCACGGTGTGCGCACCCACGGACGAAATCGCATCGCGGATGGCGAAGAACACCGAGAACGGCAGCAGCAGCGGGGGTTCACCCACGGCCTTGGAGCGGTAGACCGTGTCCTCGACGTTGCGGTTGGCAAACAGCTTGACGCGGAAGTCGGCCGGCACATCGCTGGCGGTGGGGATCTTGTAGGTCGAGGGCGCGTGCGTCATCAGCTTGCCGCTTTGCGGGTGCCAGTAGAGCTCTTCGCTGGTGAGCCAGCCCATGCCCTGGATGAAGGCGCCTTCGACCTGGCCGATGTCGAGCGCGGGGTTGATGGACTGACCGACATCGTGCAGCACGTCGGCGCGCAGCAGCTTCCATTCGCCGGTCAGGGTGTCCACCAGCACCTCGCTGACGGCGGCCCCGTAGGCAAAGTAGTAGAACGGGCGGCCGGTCATGGTCTCGCGGTCCCAGTGCAGCTTGGGCGTGGCGTAGAAGCCGTCGGACCACAGCTGCACCCGGGCCATGTAGGCGCCCATGACCACGTCTTCGAAGGCCAGCGTCAGGTCGCCGACCTGCACCTGGTCGTCCACGAAACGCACGGCCGTCGCAGGCACCCCATGGCGATCGCTCAGATGCTGAGCCAGGCGTTCACGGATCTGTCGTGCGGCATCGGCCGCTGCCTTGCCGTTCAGATCGGACCCTGTCGAGGCCGCCGTGGCCGAGGTGTTGACGACCTTCGACGTGTCGGTGGCCGTGACACGCACGCGCTCCGGCTTCACGCCCAGCGTGTGGGCCACCATCTGCGCCACTTTGGTGTTCAGGCCTTGCCCCATTTCGGTGCCACCGTGGTTCACCAGGATGCTGCCATCGGTGTACACGTGCACCAGGGCGCCGGCCTGGTTGAGGTGCACCACGTTGAAGGAGATGCCGAACTTCAGCGGGGTCAGGGCCAGGCCCTTCTTGAGCACCGGGCTGCTGGCATTGAATGCGGTCACGGCATCGCGGCGGGCGCGGTAGCCGCTGTCACGCGCCAGTTCATCGATCAACGGCAGCAGGACGTTGTCTTCCACCACCTGGCCATACGGCGTGGTGTTGCGCTCATCCGTTCCGTACAGGTTGGCCAGGCGGACATCCAGCGCATCACGGCCGAGCTTGCGCGCGATGTCGTCGAGGATGTACTCCACCGCGAACGCGCCCTGCGGGCCGCCGAAGCCGCGGAAAGCGGTGTTGCTCTGGGTGTGGGTGCGTGCGCAGAAGCCGTGCACGTCGACGTTCGGCAGCCAGTAGGCGTTGTCGAAGTGGCACAGCGCCCGGGCCATCACCGGGGCCGACAGGTCGGCCGAGAACCCTGCGCGGGACACCATCTCGACCTGTGCCCCCAGCACGCGGCCTTCTTCGTCGTGGCCCACCGTCCAGTCGTGCACGAAGCAGTGGCGGCGGCCGGTGATCATGAAGTCGTCGTCGCGGTCCAGGCGCAGTTTCACGGGCCGCCCCAGCTGGCGTGCGGCCACGGCGGCCACGCACGCGAACAGCGCCGACTGCGACTCCTTGCCACCGAACCCACCGCCCATGCGCCGGCATTCGATCAGCACGTCGTGCGCGTGAACACCCAGTGCATGCGCCACCGCGTGCTGCATCTCGGAAGGGTGCTGGGTGGAGCAGTGGACGTGCATTCCCTGGCCCTCCTTGGGAATGGCATAGGAGATCTGGCCCTCCAGATAGAACTGCTCCTGGCCGCCCAGGGTGATGCGGTTGGTGCTGCGCAGGGGGGCGGCCTGGATGGCCTCGGCGGCGTCGCCGCGCTGCAAGCGCATCGGCGGCACCACATAAGCACGTGCGGCGTGGGCCGCTTCCGGGGTGAGCAGGGCGGGCAGGGCTTCGATCTGCACGAACTCCTTGGCCCGCGCGGCCACGCGTCGCGCGGTTTCGCGGTCGGCCGAAAGCACGGCGAAGAGGGGCTGCCCCAGATAGTGCACCGCGCCATCGGCCAGGATGGGCTCGTCGTGCACGATGGCGCCGCAGTCGT
>JAJUHM010000334.1 GCA_029279925.1 Aquabacterium olei | reverse complement strand
TGAGGTCGACCGTCACGAAGCCACGGATGAAGTACAGCGTCATCGGCCCCGCGAGGGCGGCCGGTTCGGTGTCCAGTTCGGCATAGCCCAGCCAGCGCGCCAACCCCGGGTCGGCGGTGGCGCTCAACACGGTGCGCAAGGACTTGAGCACGGCCGTGCTGGCCGGCTTCGCCTTGACGCTGACCCCATCGGTCAGGGGCTCGATGTGCGTCAACGCGTGCAGGGGCTGCGACAGGTCGTTGACGACCTGGTCCACCAGCTTGGACAGGTCCTGCGCCAAGGGCTCGACCCGGGCCCACTCGTCGTGGTCGGTGGCCGGTGCGGCGGCAGCGGGCGTGGCCACATTGGGGTCGTCATGCAGGCCGAAGCGCAATGGCGCGCCCCGTCGCACCCGCTTCTCGGCCCGCACCACCGCATCCGGCAGTCCCTGGTAGCGGCTGCCGCCCGGCACGGGCAGGTCCATGAGAAAGGCGGGCTTGAGCTTGTCGACCAGGCTCACATCGGCCTCGATCCACCAGCCGCTGCGCACGATGCCCTGGCCATCGAGCACCACGCCGTGGATGTCCGATGCCGCCAGCACGTACGGCGATTGCCGGCGCTCGCCCAGGATGCGCCGGCCCTGCGGCGTGTCGATGAAGGCCTGCACCCGCAGGCCCTTGCGGGCCAGCCCCCCCAGCGGCCGGGCCACCAGCGAGGGCAGATCGGCCCCGGTGACCACGCCCACCGCAATGGCCCGGGCCGCCGCGGGCCGCACGATGTGGCCCGTGACCGGCTGCCCCGGCATGACGGCAAACGGGGGCTGGAGGATGCGGCCCTGTGCGTCACGCCAGATGAAGGTGGTGCGGGTGAGGCCGGCCAGCCGGCGCTGGGCGTGATCGCCCTCCAGCCGGTAGACCACGAAGGGGCGCGTGGGCAGGCCCATCTGCGGCGAGGTGAAGACCCGCAGGTGGATGCCGGGCTGAAGGTGGCTGTCGCCAGTGCCGTCGAGGCCGAGGGCCCCCATGGCCCAGCTCGGAGGAATGGCAGTCATGGGCGCTCCTGGGCAACGATGAGGGGCACGGACAGCAGGTTGCGCTCGGCGATCCAGCTCCCCGATGGTTCCTTGATGGCCAGCTGCAAGGTGGCCTCGGCCGGCACGGCGATGCCGGTGGGCGCGGCCAGCAGCACCCGGGTGGCCGACTGGTTGGAGCGCACCAGCTGCAACGTCGACGTGCCCGGCGCGGCCACGCCGGTCACCTGCGCCCCGGTGATCTCGAGCCGGTTGGCATTGGGCGTGGGATCGACCAGCCGCGGGCCGCGGATCAGGGCCTCGTCGCTGTCGAGCAGCAGGCCCACCAGCCGCCACTGCCCGGCGATCTCCCGCCACAGCACCACCGAACGGGGCGACGTGGCCGGCGCGAAGGGGTCGAGGCCCATGGCCGACAGGGCCTGATCCAGCAGAGCGTCGTCCCCCAGGCGCACGTCTGCGGGCGGCGCGGCGCTCACCAACAGATCCAGCGGGTAGTAGGGATTGGACTGACCCACACCGAAACCGGTGGCCTCGATCAGCGCCTGGGCATCGGCATAGCGCGAGGCCCGGAAGTGGCTGCGCGCCACCTCGACCGGCGTGCTGCCCGCGGTGCGCGGCTGCGCCAGCACCACCACGTCGTAGCGCGCCCGCGGCACCAGGTCGACCTTGATCTCGGCCGTGGCGCCCTCGCGGGGCGCGTTCTCCAGGCAGGGCGCTGCCATCGCGTGCTCGATCATGCGCCGGTCTGCCAGGTTGCGCAGCTCGAAGGGCAGCCCCTTCCAGTTCACCGTGAAGGGCGGCAGCAGCACGGGCACCACGCCCGACGGGGGCGTGGGCGGTGGGTCGGTGCGCTGCACCACGAGCTTCAGGTCATGGCCATAGCGGTCCAGCAGGTCTTCGATCCACTCGACCTCGAACCACACCAGCAACGGGTCATCGCGCAGGTGCGAAGGCACCTCGGCCACCGGGTCGAAGCCCCGGACATAGCGGCTCAGGGCGCGCGGATCGAAGCGCTGCTGCGCCTCGAAAGCCGGCACCTTGTCATCGGGCAGCACACCGGCCGCAGCCGTCTGGAAGAAGAAGGACTGGCTCTGGTTGCTGACCGTCACGCCCGCCGGGGGCGCCGAGAAATCCAGCGTGCTGGCATCCGGCGGGGTGGCCGTCGCATTGGCGCCGACCCAGACGGCCGCGCGGTACTGCACGCGCACCTCGTAGCGGCTGGCCGGGTCCAGCAACTGGTAGCGCTTGATGCTCGGCCCGGAGGCCGCATCGTTCCAGCCGTCCTGCATGTCCTCGCGGGCCTGTTCGTCGTCCTCGGCCGCCACCAGCGCGCTGTGCCGGACGCCGCACACCCGCACCAGCGCGAGGCTGAACCACGGATACGGTGCGACGACAAAGCGGCTCCAGGGCCCGCGCGGCTGCTTGGGCTGGTAGCGCACGTACACGCAGCCGTGGTGCCCCTGCACGGACAGCCCGACGATCTCACCCGGCCATTCCACGTCCTGCCCGGCCAGCGTGCCGAACACGCGCGGCAAGGGCAGGCGCGGCGCCCGGGCCGCAACGTGGGTCACCGGCGCGGGCGTGCGGTCAGCATCGAACATCGCGAGGATGCGCTTGAGCAGCTGGCCCTCGTCCACCTCGGCGGCCGCGTCATGGCAGAACCGGATGAGCCGCCCGGTGCCGAACGGCGCAAACACCACCACCTGGCGGATGGGCGCCTTGCCCGCCGCGGGCTCGAGCAGCACGGCGTGCACGCCCGGGCTGGACAGCTGTGATTGCGCGCGCGCCGCCTCGTTGCCCTGCGCGTCCAGCGCCTGCACCACGATCACCCGGTCTTCCAGGTGCCCGATGTCCATCGTCACGCGCTGGCTGTCCGCCGGCAGGGTGATGAACAACCCGGCCTTGCCGAAAGCCAGCTCGGCCCGCGCATCGGGCGCGCCCAACGGGAAGGAATCGGTGGTGCGCAGGGCCTGAGCCCGGTCTTCGAAGCGCACGCCGTCCAGGGTCAGCGTGGCCCCGAAGTTCGTGCCGACCTTCAGCCGCCCGATGTCCAGGCAGGTTTCGCGGCGCCCCCCCAGATCGGGCAGGTCGATGCACACGGCCAGCAGCAGCGCCGGGTCCGACACCTCGGGCATGAAGCGCCCCACCATCCCGAGGCTCATGGCCGTGAAGTCGCCCCGCGTGAGCCGGGGTGCACGCCATGCGCTGTCCAGCGCCACGGCTTCGCCCGGCGGCGTGAACGGTTGCGGCAGCGGCTCGGCCCCGCCGGGCTGGAAGCCCAGCCCCAAGCCCGCGGCCACCGCCGAGAGCTGCCCGACCGTCAGCTGCGGGGGCAGGCCTTCCTGCAGGTCGACCTGGAAGTCGGGCGGGTAGGGCAGCTGGCCGCTGGGCAGGCCGGCCAGGCGCACGCGGTCGATGTTAAAGCGCTCGCCGCGCCCACCCAGCACGCAGTAGCGCGTCGGCCGTGGCGCAGGCGTGCACACCCGGCCCAGGTTGGTGGCCGGGTCGGCATCCAGGCCCTCGCCGCCCTCGCTGTGCGCGCGCGACCACGGCGCCGGATCCCACTTCAGCAAGGCCAGGTCCCAGCCTTCATGGGCCGAGGCCGGCGTGCTGCCGCTGTCGGGCACGCCGGGGCGGAAGCTCGGCAACCACCACGCGGCCGGCCAGCTGCTGGTGTCCAGCGCCACGGGGGCGCCGCCGCCGGCAGGGTGCTTGAGCAGCGTCACCGACTGCAGTTCGTGCAGGTAGCGCACGCGGTTCGTGCCCGACCAGTCGCAGCCGCCCCAGCCCTGGCTCGGGCTGGGCTGAAAGCCTGTGCCGGTGATCTTCGAGCGCACCCGGCTGGCAAAGCGCAGCACCGGCATGGTGTCGGGCCAGGCCGTGTGTGCATCGCCCAGGCCGGCCAGGCTGCTGTGCCCTTCGCCCACCACGCGGCTGAACTTGTCGGCCAGGGTGAGGCCGGTCACCAGCGGCGCCATCGGTGGCAGCGGCACGGTGGGCTCGGTGCCCACGCCGAACGACACGCAGCCCTCGACGCTGAAGAAGAAGAAATCGACCTTGCCGCAGAACTCGCCATCGAGCCGGGCCGAGGTGTCGGTCACGCGGGCCTCGACCTCGCCATGCACGCTCACGCTGATGACGATCAGCCGCAGCTCACCCTGCACATAGAAGCCCCCGGCCAGCACGAAGGGC
>JAJUHM010000333.1 GCA_029279925.1 Aquabacterium olei | reverse complement strand
GACACCATCTACGGCGCCTCCGAGGTCTTCGCCAAGAAGGTGTCCGAGATGTCGGGCTGCAAGTTCCAGATCTCGATCCACGCAGCCGGCGAGTTGATGCCTCCGTTCGGCGTGGTCGACGGCGTGCAGGCCGGCACGGTCGAGATGGCGCACACGGCGCCCTACTACTTCGTCGGCAAGGACGAAACCTTCGCCATCGGCTGCGCCATCCCGTTCGGCCTGAACTCGCGCCAGATGAGCGCCTGGATGTTCGAAGGCAACGGGCTGACGCTGATGCGAGAGTTCTACGCCCGCTACAACATCGTCAACTTCCCGGGCGGCAACACGGGCGCGCAGATGGGTGGCTGGTACCGCAAGCCCATCACCAGCCTGGCCGACATGAAGGGCCTGAAGATGCGCGTGGCCGGCTTCGCAGGGCGCGTGATGGAGCAACTTGGCGTGGTGCCGCAGAACCTGCCCGGCGGCGAGATCTACCAGGCCCTGGAAAAAGGCACGATCGACGCGGCCGAGTGGGTCGGCCCCTATGACGACCAGAAGCTCGGCTTCTACAAGGTGGCGCCGAACTACCACTTCCCTGGCTGGTGGGAAGGCGGCCCGCAACTCGACTTCTTCATCAACCAGAAGGCCTTCAACAGCCTGAGCGCCGACTACAAGGCCATGGTGGAAGCCGCTGCGTCGCACGCCCACGTCGAGATGCAGGCGCGCTACGACGCACGCAACCCGCTGGCGCTCAAGCAACTGGTGGCCGCCAAGACCAAGCTGGTGCAGATGCCCAAGCCCGTGCTGGACGCGGCTTTCAAGGCCACGATGGACATCTGCAACGACCTGAACAACAAGAACCCGTCCTGGAAGAAGGTGTACGCCGACTACAGCAAGTTCCGCGCAGACCAGAACCTGTGGTTCCGCTTCACAGAGGCCACGTTCGACCGCTACATGCAGGCTGCCAAGCTGTGACCGGGGCTGCATCGGCCACACCGCGGACCAGCAGGGTCTCATGAGCGCCCTGGCCAACCTGTTTGCGGACGCCGCACCACCCGAGCGCGGCGAGCGCTTCGACGTGGTGCTGCGTCACCGCAACCTGGTGGTCGAACGCATCGTCAGTTCGGACGTCATCACGCCCACGCCCTATGAACAGGTGCAGGACGAGTGGGTGGTGCTGCTTCAGGGCGAAGCCGACCTCGAGGTCTCGGGCACCCAGCACACGCTGCGGCCCGGCGACCACGTGTTTCTGCCAGCGGGCACCCCGCACACCGTGCTGCGCACTGCGGCAGGCACGGTGTGGCTGGCCGTGCACCTGCATCCCGGTCCAGATCGCTGAGACGGGGCCGCGGCGCATTTCACGCTGTGCGGGGCCAACGACCCCGTGGCCAGTTCGCAGCGGGGTCACCCGCACCACCGTGTCTCGTTTTTCAGGCAGACTGGGAGCGAGTGACACAAGGAGCGAAGGCCATGCACCACGCCCACGCATCATCCCCAGGCCGCCAACGCCATGGTCGGACCGACTGGAGCCAGCCGGCGCTGGAGCGCACCTGGCGCACCGTCGGCATGGCCAGCATGGCCATCGGTGTGATCAACGCCTTCATCCCCCTGCTGCCCACCACCGTCTTCCTGCTGATCGGCGTCTGGGCCTACGGGAAGGGGGATCCCGCGATGCGCGAGCGCCTGCTCCACCACCCTCGCTACGGTCGTGGCCTGAGGCTGTGGATTGAAAACCGCCAGATCACGCGGCGCGGCAAGCTGGCGGCGGTCGGTGGCATCGCGCTGAGTGCCGCCGTGACGGCCGCCACGCTCGGCCCGCGCCCGGTGATGTGGGTCATTGTGGCCGGACTGGCCGGCCTGAGCCTCTACCTCGCAACACGGGCCGAACCGGCGCCTGACGCGGCCTGATCATCGGGCAACGGCACATCGAGGGACGGGGGCGCTTCGGCGCCCTCGCCCCCATCCGGGCCAGACGCCTCGCCTTGCACCGGGGGCACCGTGTCCGCGGCCTCGCCCGTGTCCTCGATCTGCATCTCGATGCGCACGGCATCGGCGTCCACGTTCTGCTCCTTGTCGAGCCAGTACGTCACCGACTGCGGCCAGAAGATGACCACGGCCACCAGCATCAACTGCATCACCACCCAGGGAATGGCGCCCAGGTAGATGTCGCGTGAGGCAATGGGGCGGGCAATGGCGCCGCTCTTGTAGATCTGGTCGGCCACCCCACGCAGGTAGAACAGCGCAAACCCGAACGGCGGGTGCATGAAGCTGGTCTGCATGTTCACGCACAGCAGCACGCCGAACCACACGAGGTCGATGCCCATTTTCTCGGCCACGGGGGCCAGCAGCGGCACGATGATGAAGGCGATCTCGAAGAAGTCAAGGAAGAACGCCAGGAAGAACACGAAGATGTTCACCGCGATCAGGAAGCCCACCGGGCCGCCCGGCAGGTGCGACATCAGGTCCTCGATCCAGATGTTGCCGTCGACGCCCTGGAAAACCAGCGAAAACACGCTGGAGCCCAGCAGGATGAAGATCACCATGGTGGTGACCCGCATGGTGGCGTCCATGGCCTGCCAGATCAGCGTGCGATTGAGCCGCTTGTGCAGGGCCGCGAGCACCATGGCGCCAACGGCCCCGAGCGCACCGGCCTCGGTCGGTGTGGCCAGCCCCATGAACAGCGTGCCCAGAACGAGGAAGATCAGCACGATCGAGGGCAGCATGCCCCAGAGCACCTTGCGCCACAGCGGCCAGCCGCGCAGGGTGCGCGCGCTGTCCGGCAGCGCCGGAACCCACTGCGGCCGGAACACGGCCACAGCCAGCGTGAACAGCAGGAACAGCACCGTCTGCAACAGCGACGGGCCGATGGCCCCAAGGTACATGTCGCCCACCGAGCGGCCCAGCTGGTCGGCCAGCACCACCAGCACCAGGGACGGCGGAATGAGCTGCGTGATCGTGCCGGAGGCGGCAATCACGCCCGTGGCGTAGCGCATGTTGTAGCCATAGCGCGCCATGATGGGCAACGAAATCACGCCCATCGCGATCACGCTGGCCGCCACGGTGCCCGTGATGGCACCCAGGATGGCCCCCACCACGATGACGGCGAAGCCCAGGCCGCCCGGCTTGCCGCCGAACAACTGGCCCGTGCCATCCAGCAGGTCTTCGGCCAGACCGCAGCGCTCCAGCAGCGCCCCCATGAAGGTGAAGAACGGGATGGACAGCAGCAATTCGTTCGACACGATGCCGAACAGGCGCAGTGGCAGGTTGGCCATGAAGGCTTCCGGAAAGAAGCCTTGCGAAATGGCAAAGGCCCCGAAACCCAGGCCCAGCCCGGCCAGCGTGAACGCCACCGGAAACCCGACCAGCATCGCGACCACGAGGGCACCGAACATGATCGGCGCCAGGTGTTGCATCTCGATCATTGCAGCGGCCTCTCGTAATCCACCCGGGCCGCGGCGGTGTCACCGCGCAGAAAGGCGACGCGCTTGAACAGCTCGGCCAGTCCCTGAAGGGCCAACAGCGCGAAGCCTGCGGGGATGGCGGCCTTGATCGGCCAGCGCAGCAGCCCGCCCGCGCTGGGAGAATGCTCCTGCTGCAGGTAGGACTCCACCGCGAACGGCCAGGCCATCCACGCCGTCACCACGCAGACGGGCAGCAGCACGAGCGCCAGCCCGAGCAGGTCGATCCAGGCCTTGGTGCGCGGCGAGCGCCCTCCGTACACCACATCGACCCGCACGTGCTCGTTGAGCCGCAGCAACAGGGGTGCGCCGGCGAAGACCGCCAGGCCGAACAGGTACCACTGCGCCTCCAGCCAGGCGTTCGAGCCCAGGCTGAAGGTGTAGCGCAGGGTGGCATTGCCGGCGCTGATCAGGCAGGCCAGCAGCAACGCCCAGGCCGCGAGCACGCCGCAGGCGCGCGCCACGCCATCCATCAGGCGAACATAGCCTTGCATGGTTGTTCCTCCAGAATCCCGCCGGCTCGGGCCGGCTTGTCATCGTGCATCGCCCGGTGAGACGGGCGTGCCGCTCAGTCGTCGAGCGCGATCGCCTGCTGGTACAGGCGCGTGGAGCGGGCGCCGCTGCGGCAGAACATCAGCAGCGGGCGCGGCAGCGTCTTGAGCAGCTCGGCGCAGCGGGCGATCTCTTCCGGAGACTGGTAGCCGCCGTTGACCGGCAGGTGGGCGTACGCCAGCCCGGCGGCCTTGGCGGCCGCCTCGATGGCGGCACTGGTGGGCTGCTCGGGGCCGCCT
>JAJUHM010000332.1 GCA_029279925.1 Aquabacterium olei | reverse complement strand
GTTCGCCTGGAGCGAAGCGTGGTTTCTGAAGGTGACCGAAGGGTCGGCGATTCGTCGCATTGGTCACCTGCGCCTTCACGCTGGAGCTGACGGTGTCGGTGAGCGGCGCGCGCCTCGACCTCGAGCTGTACGCGCACAACCCCGGCACAACCACGTGGCCGTTCTCTGCAGCCTTGCACACCTACCTGGCCGTCTCGGAGTTGACCCACGTGCGCTTGCAGGGCCTGGAAGGCTGCCGTTATGTGGACAGCGTCTTGCGCGCCGAAGCGGTTGAAGACCACCCCGAGAAACGCTTCCATGGCGAGATCGACCGCATCTACGCGCGCGCCCCGGGCCTGCTGCTGCGCGACGGCCCTCGCCGCCTGGCGATCGAGACCAAGGGCCTGCCCGATGCCGTCATCTGGAACCCGGGGCCCGAGAAGTGCGCTGGACTGAAGGACATGCCGCCGGACGGATGGCAGCACATGCTGTGCGTCGAGGGCGCGTGCGTCTTCGAGCCCGTCACCCTCGGCCCTGACGAAAGCTGGTCAGGTCGCCAGAGCTTCACGCTGCTGAGCGCCTGACCTCGCGACCCCGGCCGGGAGGCCCGGCTCAGAGCTCTGCGAAGCCCAGCCCCACCCGGCCCGTGAGCCAGCCACCCGACGGGTGTGGCACCCAGGCCCGTGCCATCATGCGGTGCCCGCCGTCGATGGCGTACAGGTGACGGATGGCCGTGCCGCTGGTGATGGCGGCAAAGCCGTCGCCGAACAGCCACTCGGTGGAGGAGCCTCCCTCCAGGGCCGTCTGCAGCGTGCGCTGGTGGCCCGTACCGGCCGCAGACAGGCCGAACCCGGGCAGCGCCGCGACACTGGAGGTGGGCACCAGTCCAGGCCACAACCCGCTGCTCGGCACGTTGATGGCGAGGTTGCCCGCAGCGGTGAACGAGCCGGCCAGCCAGGTGTGCACGCCGGCGACCGCCGACGCCACGCCCTGGAAGACGTTGGACTGGAAGCGCACACCGTGCGCGGCACCCTCGGCATTGATCAGGATACCGCCACCCCAGCTGGCTGCGCTGCCGAACCAGTTGCTGTCCAGCGTCAGGCCAGCCAGGTTGCCCAGCTTGCCACACAGGCACAGTCCCCAGGCCTGCAGGCCGGCCGTCGGGCTGCCCTCGAGCAGCAGGCGGTTCGAAGCGACCTGCATGGGCGGTGCCCCCAGGGCCACCGGGCTGACCGTGATGCCGACATAGCGGCGACCGGCATCGCCCTCCCAGCGGCCAGCCTCGCGGACGACAGTATTGCCCGCCACCACCGGTGCATGGGCCAGCGTCCATTCACCGCAGATGCCGCAATCCCGCGCGTTCTCGATCTGGTTGCCCGTGATGCGCAGGCTGCTGTGGACCGGGCCGTTGTTGAACTTGAAGATGCCCGCGTGGGCGTCGTAGACGGCATTGCCTTCGACGTGGACGCTGTCGAGGATGGCCACGCCGATGCCGACCGAAAAGCCCTGCACCACGTTGCGCCGGACCTGCATGGCATCGCCACCGCCGAGCTCCATGCCCCAGCCGCGTTCGCTGCCTTCGCAGCCGGCCCCGCAGCGCAGCACATTGCCCTGAATCACCACGCCCTTGCCCGAGACCACCGACAGACCGATGAGTTCACGTTGGTCGGCCTGGTACCGCCAGTCAGACAGGACGTTGTCCCGGATGACGGCACCGGTCAGGTTGAGGCCCTGGACCTCGATGCCCATGCGGCGCACCCCGCTGATGCGGTTCTGGCTGACTTCCGTGCTGGACAGGTCGAAGAAATGCATGGCCTGGAACACCTGGCTCATGGTGTTCTGCCGGATGCGGCTGCCGGACACGCCATAGCCGATGATGGCTGTCTCGGTGTCGATGTTGCTGAACACGTTGTGCTCGACGACCCCGTCCGTGAAATCGACGAGGTGCAGCCCGTACAGGCGGCTGCGGTCCGTGGTGGGTGCGCCGGCCGGACGGTTGATGTTGCGGAAGGTGTTGTTCACCACCCGGTTGCCCGTGCCGGCCAGGATGACGGAGGCGCCGTCGAAGGTCAGGTTGTACAGGTTGAAGCGGTCGGCGCGGCCCCGGTAGACCGCGTCGATCAGGTGCCCCGATCCGCCCGTCCACGCCAGCGTGGCGGTCGTGCTGGCGCACAGCGTGAGATCGGAGCGCGGCAGCAGCACCGAGGACAGCTGGTAGCGCCCGGCGGGCAGCACCAGGGTCGTGCCCGGCGCCGACTCGTTCAGTGCACGCTGCAGGGCCGCCGTGTCGTCCACCCCGTCGTCGGGGCGCGCGCCGAAGGCCGTGACCGAGACCGTCTGGGTCTGCGGGCAACTCACCTGCGCCGTGGTGGACGCGCCCACCGTCACGGAAGACAGCACGAGGCCGGAAGCCTGAACCGTGGTGTCTTGTGTGTTGACCGTTGTGGTGGTGGTCGTCAGACGCGACGACTCGGTCTCGCTGCCTCCTCCCCCACCGCCACATCCCGCCAGGGTGGCTGCCACCAGGCAGGCCACCAGTGCCTCATGCTTTGTCATGCCAGATTGCCCTAAAAGCTGTCTGTTCAGCTTCAACAGACAGGGCTTCTGACCCGCCTTTCGGATGCGGTCGGCCCGTCCATGTTCCACTCATCCCCGTGCGCCGGTGCAGTCTGCACTTGATCGGCGTGGGTTAAACGGAGTATTCGGCAGAACACGGAAGAAGACGTGTCAAATCCTCCACGGCGGGCACGGGCGACACAAATCGTTTCAAGAAGAGACAAGCAGTTGCCGAATGTCGGCCGTCAGCTTGTCGACGCCCATGCCATAGCGGACGAACAAGCGCACGTGCCCCTGGGGATCGAAGAGGTAGCCACCGGCCGTGTGGTCGATGGTGTACTGGTCGCCCGAGGTCGGCACCTTCTGGTAGAACACCTTGAACTCCCGCGCCATGGCGTCGGTCTCTTCCCGGGTGCCGCGCAGGCCGACGAAGTCCTTGTCCAGGTTGCCCAGATAGGCCTTCAGGACCTCGGGTGTGTCGCGCTCGGGGTCGACGGTGACGAAGATGGCCTGCACCTTGTCGCCGTCCGGGCCCAGCCGGCGCCGCACCTCGGCGATTTCGGCCATGGTCGTCGGGCACACGTCGGGGCACTGGGTGAAACCGAAGAACACGAACACGACCTTGCCCTTGAACTCACTCAGGGAGCGCGGGCGCCCGTCCAGGTCTTTCAGGCTCAGCTGCCGCGCGTAGGCGGCGCCGGTGATGTCCACCGCGTGAAAGCTGACCTTGGCCGCATCGGAGCCGGTGGAAGACGGGGTCTCGGACTGGCCGCAGGCCGCAAGCAAAAAGACCGACGCCGCGGCCAGCATGAACTGGCGGCAGCGCGGGAGGGAACGCACGCGCATGGTCTAGAGAATCCAGTAGTGGTCGACCAGCAAGGCTGCGAACATCAGCATCAGGTGCACGATGGAAAAGCGGAAGGTCTTGCGGGCCAGTTCGTCACTGTAACGCCGCCAGAGGCGCCAGGCGTAGCCCACGAACATCGCCCCCAACACCAGCGCGCTGACCAGATAGAGCCAGCCGCTCATGCCATAGATGAAAGGCAGCAGGCTGCCTGCCAGCAGCACGATGGTGTAGAGCAGGATGTGCAGCCGGGTGAAGGCGTTGCCGTGCGTCACAGGCAGCATCGGCAGGCCGGCGCGAGCATAGTCCTCCACGCGGTACAAGGCCAAGGACCAGAAGTGAGGAGGCGTCCAGAGGAAGATGATCAGGCACAACATCAGCGCCTCCGGCTCGACGGCCCCCCGCATGGCGGCCCAGCCCAGCACCGGCGGCATCGCGCCGGAAGCCCCCCCGATGACAATGTTCTGCGGCGTCATGGGCTTGAGCAGCACCGTGTAGACAATGGCATAACCGACGAAGGTGGCCAGCGTCAGCCACATGGTGAGCAGATTCACCCACACGCCCAACACCAGCATGCCGGTACCGCACAGGACGGCGCTGAACAGCAGGGTCTGGCGGCGCGAGAGCTCGCCGCGCGCCGTAGGACGCCAGGCCGTGCGCTTCATGCGCGCATCGATGCCCTGCTCGATCAGGCAGTTGAAGGCGGCGGCCGCTCCGGCCACGAGCCAGATGCCGGCACACGCGGCCACGGCCGTCAGCGCCTCGGACGCGGTGGGCACGCCCGGCACTGCGAGCAGCATGCCGATGACGGCGCAGAACACGATGAGCTGCACCACGCGCGGCTTCGTGAGC
>JAJUHM010000331.1 GCA_029279925.1 Aquabacterium olei | reverse complement strand
GGCGCGGAGCAGGGCGTCACGCAGGCGGTCTTACTCGCGGTCGGTGTCCTGGGTCTGGCGTGTCGACGACATGGCGATGCGCTCGGCACTGCCGCCCTGCCCGTCTTCCTGCACCCACAGCCCCTGGCGGCGCTCGCGGATGTAGAGCATGGCAAAGACCCCGACGATCAGCAACACGCAGCCCAGATAGACCACATTGCGACCCGGTGTGCGCGTGACCTGGAACACGCTGGCCTGCTTCTGCTCGAAGCTGTCGAGCGTGAAGATCACCGGCGCCGGGTAGAACACCGCATCGGTCAGCGACAGCACCGCCTGCGTCATGAAGGCCTGGGCGGCCGGCGACTCCGGCTTCAACGGCGGCAGCCCCGCCTGCTCGCGACCCAGGTTGGCCAGCTCGAACAAGGCCCCGTTGAGGATGCGCAGCAGCGTGGCCGCCGTCCGCTGCCGATCGGCCTCCGGAACGACCGCGGTGATGAAGTCCTCGAGCGCCTGCAGACCGCCCTGCGGCGCGGTGTCGGTGCCCATCAGCGCACCGGCGCCCAGCGTGCGGCGCGGGGGCACCGACGCCGCCTCGCCCGTGGTGGCAGCCGCTTCGGCCGTGGCCGTGGTGGCGCCGGCAAACAGCTCCAGCGCCCGGCGGGCCGACTCGGCCAGCTGCGCCTGCAGGTCGCCACGGTCGGCGGGCGCCGCGAGCCGGCTGAACCGACGGGCGGCCTCTTCACGCAGTGCGGGCCGGCTCAGGTCGCGGCGCAGGCGCACCCAGCCATCGATCGACATGCGGTCGTCGGCCGGCACGCGCAGGAAGCGGAAGGCCTCGGCCGGGGAGTCGCGCACCCCGAGCAGGAACACGGGCTGGTCGTCCAGGGTGATGGGCGCCATGTAGTTCTGGAATTCGCGTGCCTGACCCGCCGCATCCCGCAGCTTGTAGCTGATGGACGGCCCGATGTTCGTCAGCTGCTTCGGGTTGGGCGAGCGCGCCCCCGAGCCCAGGTGCTTGCTCAGCTCACCGAGGTTCACGCCGCGCACATCGGTCGATCCGGCCTCGGGGGCCGACGCCGCCGCGGCACCCGCACCCCGGCGCGCCGTGCTCAGGTCTTCCACATTGATCACGCGCAGCTCGGTCACTTCCAGCTTCACGTCACCGGCTCCCGCCGCGCCCCCGTGGCCGACCCACCAGGTGTTGGGCACCGAGAAGGTGTCGCCGTTGACACGGGCCTCGAGCTGGCGCTCGGGCTCCGGGCCCGCCCCCAGGCCGCGGGCCTTGAGCCGCACCACCGAGCCCCCATCCTCGAAACTCGACTGGAAGATCGTCACCCCGTCGTACACGACCGGGTGGTTGACCTCCACCGTGAAAGGCTTGCTCGTCTTCGTGCGCTCGTCGTGGATGACGATGTCGCTGGCGAAGCGCTTGGGCATGCCGGTGTCGTAGTACTCGACCTTGAAGCGCTTGAGCTCGATGTCGAACGGCAGCGGCTGCACCAGCATGCCGTCTTCCATGTTGACCACAGCGGCCCCGCTGCGCTGCCCCTCGGGCACGAAGAGCTGAGCCCGGTAGGCCGGGTTGTCGACGCTCAGGCGCCCGCGGTCTGATTCGATGCGCCCCTGGAAGGGCTGCAACTGGTTGGCCCAGGCCTGCACTTTGATGATCAGGTCACCATCGAACAGGCCGCCCAGGCACACCAGCACGATGGCCGCATGGGCCGCGATGTAGCCGAACTTGTTGGCCGCGCCCAGGCGCGCTCCGAACATCACGCCCTGCTCCGCCCCCTCGGTGCGGGTCTGCGTCTTCACCGACCAGCCCGGGCTGGCCAGCAGGCTGGCGACATGCTGCTGGGCGTCGGCCAGCGGGCGGGCCAGCCGGCCTTCCGCGCGGTGGTGGAAGGCCTTCAGCGCGCTGGCGCGCACGTGCTCCTTGTGCGTGCGCCAGTCCGCCAGGATCTTGGGCGTGTTGCGGGCAATGCACAGGCTGGTGGAGATGACCAGAAAGGCCAGGATCACCAGAAACCAGCTGGAGCTGTAGACGCGGTACAGCCCGAGCGTGCCGAACACGTCGGCCCAGAAGGGACCGAACTGGTCGACGTAGTTGACCAGGGGCTCGCCCTGCTTGACCACCGTGCCGATGGCCGAGGCAATGCAGATCACCGTCAACAGGGCGATCGCAAAGCGCATCGAAGCCAGCAACTCCAGCGCCTCGCGCCGCCAGGATGCGTGCGGCGGGCGGGCGGGCGGGGCAGAAGGCACAGGGGTGTGGAGGGCACTCATGTCATGGAACCAAGCGGACCGATGCCCGCAGCTGCAACAAAAAAGGCGGGCACCCCATCCAGGGTCTCCCGCCTTGTTGTGTCAGCCCCCGGGTGCGTTCCCAGGGTGCCGACGGAACCGGCTTACCGGCGGTCAGCGCAGGCCGGCCACGTAATCGGCCAGGGCCTCGATTTCCTTGTCGCTCAGGTTGGCCGAGATGGCGATCATCTGGGCGTTGTTGGTGCGCTCGCCCTGGCGGAAAGCCGTCAGCTGCGCCTTGATGTAATCGGCGTGCTGGCCACCCAGGCGCGGGTACTGCACCGGGATGCCGGCGCCGTTCGGGCTGTGGCAGCCGGCACAGGCGGGCACGGCCTTCTTGGCGATGCCACCACGGTAGATCCGCTCGCCCAGGGCCACCAGCTCCTGGTTCTTGGCGGTGCCCACCGGGGGCTTCTTGCTGCCGTAGAAGGCCGCGACGTTGCGCATGTCTTCCGGCGTCAGGGCAGCGGCCATGCCGTTCATCACGGCGTTCTTGCGCTTGCCTTCCTTGAACTCCATCAACTGCTTGACCAGGTAGTCAGGGTGCTGGCCCTGCAGGATCGGGTTGGCTGCCAGGCCGCGCGAACCGTCCACAGTGTGGCAGGCCGCGCACACGGCCGTGGCCTTGGCCTCGCCCGCAGCCAGGTCCGGCTTGGCGGCTTTGGTCTCGGCGCCATGGGCCAGACCGGACAGGGACAGGGCCACCGAGGCAAGGGCGATCAGGTTCGAAAAGCGCTTCATGGCGTAGGGGCTGTTTGTTGCTTTGATGGGGCTGCAGGAAGACGACAAGTGTAGTGGGACCAAGCCCGCTTCCGCGACGGCCGAAGCCGCCGCCGGCCACGCATGGCCGCTTAATCGGCGTCACTTTGATGCAGATAAACCCAGGGATTTTACAATGCCCCATGAGCCAACCCAAGCCCAACCGATCAAAGTCGAGTGTGAAGCCCCCGCGCCCGGTCACACCGTCGCCCGGCCGAGCCCGCCACGCGCCCCGCAAGGCCGAAGCGGCCGAGTGGTCCCCTGAGGCCCGGGACGCCCTGGCGTGGACCCACTCGGCGCGTTTCTTCACCACGGCAGCGAAGCTGGACCAGCTGCCCGCCTCCGAGCTCCCCGAGGTCGCCTTCGTCGGCCGGTCCAACGCCGGCAAGTCGACCGCGGTCAACACCCTGGCCCAGCAGCGCCAGCTGGCCTTCGCGTCCAAAACGCCGGGCCGCACCCAGCACATCAACCTGTTCCAGGTCGGGCCCAAGGCCGCGCCAGACCAGGTCTGGGCCGACCTGCCGGGCTATGGGTATGCCGCCGTCGACCGCACCGCCAAGCTGCGGTGGCAGGAGGTGATGGCGCAGTACCTGGCGCAGCGCCGCAACCTGGCCGCTGTCGTGCAGATGGTCGACTCCCGGCACGGCTTCACCGAGCTGGACCAGCAACTGCTGGATTTCGTCGCGCCGCGCGTGCGCACCGGTGAGGTCAAGCTGCTGGTCTTGCTCACCAAGGCCGACAAGCTCAACCGCAAGGAGCAGGCGGAATCGCTGCGCAGCGCCCAGGCCGTGCTGGCCGAAGTCGCCACCGAGGAATCGGACGTGGGCATCGCGCTGTTCTCGTCGCTCGCCCGCATCGGCCTGGACGACGCGGCCCTCGCCTTGCGCAGCTGGGCGGCGCCGGCCGATGTAGCTCAGCGCGAGGCGGAACTCGCCGCCGCGAGGGCGGCTGAACTGGCCGAACGCCAGGCACTGAGCGGCGAGCCGGCCAAGCCGCCCCGGGGACGCTGAGCCCCTGTCAGGCGCGCCGCAGCGCGCGCCCGCGACGGAACGCCCCCACCGAGGCCAGCATGGCACTCGCCAGCAAGAGCCCGCCATCCGGCTCCGGCACCACCGTGAAGTGGGTGACCCGCCTGTCCGCCTCCGGGCCGTACAGCCACCTCATGCTCCACAGGCTGTGGCCCTGGCCCCAGCTGAACCGGGCCGTGTTGAGGTCGGGCATGGTGGGCGCGTCGCCCGCCCACGCGAACAGGCTGGAT
>JAJUHM010000330.1 GCA_029279925.1 Aquabacterium olei | reverse complement strand
GACCCGTCTTGCACCGCGGCCGCTGCAGGCCGATGGCGGCATGCCGGCGGCGGCCGTGCCGGTGCGCTGGACCGTCGCCCGGGACGCGCGTTTCGAGCGTGTGGTGGCCACAGGGGAGGTGCGGGCCACGCCCGAGGCCGCGCACAGCGTGCATGTCGAGGTCACGGGCTTGCTGCCCGGGCAGACCTATCACTACCGGTTCGAGGCGGGCGGGCAGACCAGCCCGGTGGGCCGCACTCGGACTGCGCCCGAGGCCGATGCGCGCCCGGGGCGCATGCGCGTGGCCTTGGCGTCCTGTCAGCACTACGAGGCCGGGTACTTCACGGTGCACCGCGAGATCGCGGCGGCCGACGTCGACCTGGTGCTCTTTGTCGGGGACTACATCTACACGACCGAGGTGCCATCGTACAACCGCGTGCGCCGTCATCCCCACCGGTTTCCGAGCCGCCACGAACGGCACACGCTGGCCGATTACCGCATCCATCACGCCAGTTACAAGCTGGACGCCGACTTGCGCGCCTGCCACGCAGCCCATCCCTGGTTGCTGGCCTGGGACGACAACGAAGTCGTCAACGACTACACCGGCGACCATGACGCGGACATGGAGGAGGGCGATGTGCAGGCCTTCCTGGCTGTCCGGGCCGCGGCTTACCGGGCCTACTTCGAGCACCTGCCGATCTCGCCCTCGCGTGCGCCGACGGGGCCCCGCATGCACATGCAGGCCCGCTACGACTGGGGCCGCCTGGCCACCTTCTGGACGGTGGACACCCGCCAGCACCGCGATCCCTCGCCCTGCGAGCGGCCCACGCAGCGGCTCTTCAGCGGCAAGCTGCTGCGCGACTGCCCGGCCCTTCAGGCCCCCGAGCGGCAGATGCTGGGCGCAGCGCAGGAGAGCTGGTTGGGGTGGGAGCTGGCTTCCAGCATGGCGGACTGGAAGTTCATCGCCCAGTCCACGCAGGTCAGCCCGGGCACCTTGCGTGCCCCCTTCGGGCGCGTCATCTACGGGGATGGCTGGGACGCCTTTCCGGGCGCGCGCGAGCGCCTGATGCAGGCCATTGCCCAGCCCCGCGTGCCCGATGTCGTCTGCCTGGGCGGAGACGTGCACCGCCACGTGGCCGCCCAGCTCCGCCTCCATCCCGACGACCCGACCTCGCCGGTGCTGGCCAGCGAGATCGTGGCCACTTCGGTGTCGAGCAAGGGGCTCAGCGAAGTCGTCACCGCGTGGATCAAGTCGGGCAACCCGGACATGCTGCACGCCCGCGCCGACCAGCGAGGCTATGTGGTGCTCGATGTCACGCCCTCGCGGGTCGAGGTCGAGTTCCGCGGCACCCCGCACCCTGTGCGCCCGGATGCCCGCTTTCGCACCCAGGCGCGCTACCGCATCGACCGTGGCATCCCGGGGCCCCGACGCACCTGAGCCAGCCTCCCTACAATCCCCCCATGGCCAGACTTCCTTTCAGTCAGCAGGTGCGACAGGCGCGTGAAGACGCCATCGTCGACGCCGTCAACCGCCTTCTGGCCGGCAAGGGTTTCGACCTGATGACGATGGACGAGGTTGCCGGCGAGGTGGGCATCGCCAAGGCCAGTCTCTACAAGCACTTCGACTCCAAGGAAGCGCTGGCCGCGGCAGCCATGAAGCGGCTGCTGGGGCGCGCCGGGATCGAGCTCGACCGCATCGCGGCCCGTTCCGAACTGGACGCGCTGGGCCGGCTCAAGGCCGTGGTGCACTGGACGATGACCGTGCAGCTGGCTGGCGAGATGCCGTCGCTGCCCTCGCAGAACTCCAGCCTGCGCGCGGCGCTGATGGCCGACATGGACTACATGACGCTGCTCATGGGCGTCAGCGAGCGGCTCAGCACCTGGATCCTGGCCGCCCAGGCCGACGGGGCGCTGAGTCGCGCGGTGCCGCCCGAGGTGGTGCTGTACACCCTGTTCGCACGCGCCTGCGACCCGGTGCTGGCCGTGCTGAAGGCCGGCGGCCACCCGGACGAGCAGGTGATCACCTGGGTCATGGCCACCACCTTCGACGGCCTCGGGGCCCGTTGAGCCGCGGGCCGCGGGCGGCCTGGCTGTCGCGTTCGCGCCATGCGACGCGCAATTGACTCAGTTCTGCCGCAGCCGGCTGTGAGCCGGCACGCTGGCCAGCAGGAACTCCATCTGGTCAGCCAGGATGCGCCGCCCCCGCAGGATCATGTCCTCGTGCAGGCTGGGCACATAGGGCAGGTAATACAAGGACCAGCCCAGCTCGTGGAGGGTGCGGTTGCCCTTGCGGCCATTGCACCCGCGGCAGGCGGTGATGCAGTTCATCCAGGTGTCGCCGCCGCCGCGTGAGGTGGGCACGATGTGCTCGCGCGTGAGGTGGTCCAGCGCGAAGTGTCCCCCGCAGTAGGCGCAGACCTGACGGTCGCGGGCGAACAGCTTGGGGTTGCTCAGTGCCGGCTGCTGTCGCCACGCCCTGCTGGGCACGGCGCCGTGCACCGCGATGATGGGATGCAGGGCCAGCTTCGATTGCAGACCCGAGTGACGCTGAATCCCGCCGCGCAGCACCATGAAGGGCTCACCCAGCGTCCACGCGACACCGTCACTCGCATACACGACCGCCGCTTCCTTGGCTGACAGCCAAGCCTGCGGACGGCCTGACACGTCAAGTTGCAGCACGTCCATGCAGCCTCCAGTAGGGCATTGGTGCGTGACAGCATAGAGAGCTTGCGTGACATTCTCAAGCACGCGGGTGGATGTCCCGGGCTTCAGCGTGATCTGGCGCAACGCGCCACACCAGCACAGGTTGCATGGCGTCAAGTCGGGGCTAACCCCCGGTGTCGTCAGCAGGGGTGTTCCGAGGGCACTCGACCGTTTGCGACAAATCCCCAAAAATTTTTGGGGATCGGTCACACAAGCGCCATCGTTTTCTGCAAAATAGCACGGTCGTTCGATTTAGCACGACCGTTCGTATTTTTTTGAGGAGCCCCGCTGTGTCCGATGTGCCGTCCCCCGACACCAAAGCCGCCGCCGCCGAAGCCGGGCGCGAGCGTGGGCGGGGTGCGGCCAAGGGTCAGCAGACGCGGGCTGCCATCCTGGACGCCGCGCTGAACCTCGCCTCCCAGATGGGGATCGAGGGTCTGTCCATCGGGGCCCTGGCCGAGGTCACCGGCATGAGCAAGTCGGGCGTGTTCGCCCACTTCGGCTCGCGTGAAGAACTGCAGATCTCGGTGATCCGCGAGTACCACGCCCGCTTCGAGGAAGAGGTCTTCAAGACGGCGATCCAGCAGCCGCGCGGTCTGCCTCGCCTGCGGGCCCTGTTCGACAACTGGGTGGCCAAGGTGGCCACCGAAATCGATTCGGGCTGCATCTACATCAGCGGCGCGGTCGAATTCGACGACCGCCCCGGCCCTGTACGCGATGCGCTGGCCGGCATGGTCGTCACCTGGCACACCTCGCTGGTGCGCGCCATCCGCATGGCCGTCGAGATGGGCCACCTGCGTGCGGACACCGATCCGATGCAGATGCAGTTCGAGATCCACGGCCTGATTCTTTCCCTGCACCACGACGCCCGCTTCCTGCGGTCGACGGGGGCCATCGACCGTGCTCACGTGGCGTTTGACCGCGTGGTGCAGTACTACGCGCAGGGGGCGACGAATCCCCTGCCTTCCCATGCCGAGGCGGCCCCGGCCGCCCCGGCGTCCCGCTGATCCCATCGCCTGGCCAGATCAGGTTTTTTCAAGTGTCTTTCTGACCGAGGAGCTTCACGATGCCTTCCTACACCCCCCCTCTGCGCGACATGCAATTCGTGATGCACGAGCTGCTGGGCGCGGTTGACGAACTCAAGCAGATCCCGAAGTACGCCGATCTGGACGCTGACACCGTCAACGCGGTGCTGGAAGAGGGCGGCAAGTTCGCCTCCAAGGTGCTGGCTCCGCTGAACCTGGTGGGCGACGTGCAGGGCTGCGTCCTGAACAAGGAAACCCACGAGGTCAAGACCCCGGACGGCTTCAAGGACGCCTACAAGCAGTACACCGAAAATGGCTGGTCGGCCCTGTCGGCGGATCCGGAGTGGGGCGGTCAGGGCATGCCCCAGCTGGTGAACCAGGCCATCTACGAGATGCTGAACTCGGCCAACCAGGCCTGGACGATGTACCCCGGCCTGAGCCACGGTGCCCACGCCTGCCTGGAAGCCCACGGCTCCGAAGAGCAGAAGAAGATGTACCTGCCCAAGCTGACCTCGGGCGAGTGGACCGGCACGATGTGCCTGACCGAGCCGCACTGCGGCACCGACCTCGGCCTCATCCGCACCAGGGCGGT
>JAJUHM010000329.1 GCA_029279925.1 Aquabacterium olei | reverse complement strand
GGTCGAAGATGCGCCGGTACGCCTGCGCCATGATCTGGTAGCTGCGCTGCGCGCCTGCAGCGTCGCGGTCGAAGCTGTAGGCGTCCTTCATGATGAACTCGCGCCCGCGCATCAGGCCGAAGCGCGGCCGGCGCTCGTCGCGGAACTTGGTCTGGATCTGGTAGAAGTTCTTCGGCAGCTGCTTGTAGCTGCGCAGTTCCTGGCGGGCGATGTCGGTCACCACCTCTTCGCTGGTGGGCTGAACGACGAAGTCGCGCTCGTGCCGGTCGCGGATGCGCAGCAGCTCCGGCCCCATCTTGTCGAAGCGCCCGGTCTCCTGCCACAGCTCAGCGGGCTGGATGATGGGCATGGTCAGTTCCACCGCACCGGCGCGGTTCATCTCTTCGCGCACGATGCGCTCCACCTTCTGGATGACGCGCAGCCCCATGGGCATATAGGTGTAGATGCCGGCACCGAGCTTCTTGATCATGCCGGCGCGCATCATGAGCCGGTGGCTGACGACCTCGGCGTCGGCCGGGGCTTCCTTGAGGGTGGAGATGAAAAATTGGGAGGCTTTCATGGCGACACAAATCTCGACCTGCGATGCATAATCGAGACAGTTTTTGAAAATTGGGGTCGATTATGCTTGACAGAGACGGCTTCAGGCCCAATGTCGGCATCATCCTGCTCAACCAGAAGAACCAGGTGTTCTGGGGCAAGCGCATCCGCACCCACTCCTGGCAGTTCCCCCAAGGCGGCATCAAGCATGGCGAGTCGCCCGAGCAGGCGATGTTCCGCGAGCTCCACGAAGAAGTGGGCTTGCTGCCGGAGCACGTCCGGATCATTGCGCGCACCCGCGACTGGCTGCGGTACGAGGTGCCCCAGCACTTCATTCGCAAGGATGCCCGGGGGCACTACAAGGGCCAGAAGCAGATCTGGTTCCTGCTGCAGCTGACCGGCCGGGACACCGACATGAACCTGCGGGCCACCAGCCACCCCGAGTTCGACGCGTGGCGCTGGCACGAGTACTGGGTGCCGCTCGAAGCCGTCATCGAGTTCAAGCGGGGCGTGTACGAGATGGCGCTGTCCGAGCTTGCCCGTTTCCTGCCCAAGCCCCAGGGACACCAGAACCGCTTCCTGCGCGGCAACATGCGCAGCCGCCGGCAGGGTGAAGGCTTGGAAGACGCATCGGCCGAACCCGGTACGACGCCCCCCGCTGGTGGGCGCGCGCCCGAGGCCCTGGTCGGCGCCCGCCTGCTGGCGCCGGACACCGGGGAGTGACGCTTCCACCGTGCGGTGGAAGCGCCGCCTCGACGGCGCCTGGTCTCACTCGATCTCGGTCTTGGTGGCGCACTCGGCGTCGGACGGGTTCACGCTGCAACGGGCGCGCTTGATGATGTTCAGGCCCTGCTTGTTGTAGATGCCCTGCCGGGCGATCTCGATGCGCGACTCACGGAACATCAGCACGTACTTCGGCACGCTTTCCGCCGGCAGGTCGTCCCACATGGCCGCCGGAATGCCCTTCTCGGCGATCTGCACGATGTTGAGCGCACGGTCGAACTGGCTGAGCCAGTACTGACGCGACTTCTCGCCGAAGCCGTCAGGGAACTTGCTCTTGTTCAGCACCACCTGCACGGTGGGGATCAAAATGGGGAAGCGACCAATGCCGCCCTTCGTGCCGATGCCCTTGTAGAGCTCGAACGGCTTGAAGGCCACGGCGGGCAGCGTCACCATGTCGACGAAGCCGTTGTTGAATTTCGGGCCGATGTTGGTCACGTCCACCGACACGGGCTGGGCGCCGATGCGCTGGATCATCACGCTCTGGGCCTTGTCGTAGTCGAAGGCCGCGATCTTCTTGCCGGACAGCTCTTCCACCGTGTTGATGTTGCGATCGCGCACGATGGGGTAGGCAGCGCCCAGCGGGAAGATGCCGCCGATCTCATGGTTGCCTTCGACCATCAGCTTGCCGGCCTGCGGCGAGGCGAACACCTGCACCACCTTGCGCACCACCTCGTAGCTGGCGCCGATGTCGACCTTGCCGTTCTTGACAATGGTGGTCGAGCCGATGCTGTCGATGGAGCCAGCGACGCTGTTGAACTGGCGCGTGCGGAAGGCGGTCGCGATCACCGCATCACACTGGCCCGCACGGTAGTCTTCGACGGCGACACGCTCGTCCACATAGCTCTTGAGGTCGAGGTCGGCGCCGGCCTTCTGCATGGCGACGACGTAATCGGTGGCGGCCGCAAAGACGTCACCGGTCTTGCCGGCCACGTCCCACACACACAGCAGTTGCTTGGCTTGAACGGCTGGGGCGGCCAGGGCGCCGGCCGCGGCAAGGACCGACAGCGCACGCCGGGCGGGAGAAGACAGCAGGGTACGGGATTGGGACATGGAGCCTCCGGGAAGGGCGCGCTGAACGCGGCCGGGCAAAAAAGAGAACCTGGGACAGCTTTGTAACGCCGCCAACCCACCCCGCCCGGACAGGGACTACCCCAATATGGATTCAATTGTTGTCACATTTCACGACAACGGCGCCAGGCATCCCGCTTGCTGGAAATCGCCCGCCAAGCCGCATGCCGCCTGGCTTTAAACACATCGCGACAGGCTCAGGCCAGCACGAGGTTGTCGCGATGGATCATTTCCGGCTCGTTGGTGAAACCGAGCACCACACCGATCTCGCTGGAAGGCTTGCGGGCGATCAGACGCGCCTCGCCGCTGGCGTAGTTGGCCAGACCCCGGGCAACGTGCTCGCCACGGAGGCTGCGCACCGCGATGACGTCGCCACGGTGGAATTCGCCGATCACCTCGACCATGCCGATGGGCAGCAGGCTCTTGCCCTCGTCGCGCAGCTTGGCCACCGCCCCGTCGTCGATGACGACCGTGCCACGCAACTGCAGGTGATCGGCCATCCATTGCTTGCGGGCCGTGAGCTTGGCGGTGGCCGCCACGAAGAGCGAGCCGATCGACTCGCCCTGGGTCAGGCGCACCAGCACATCCGGCTCGCGCCCCCAGGCGATGACGGTGCTGGCACCGCTGCCGGCCGCCCGCTTGGCCGCGATCACCTTGGTGATCATGCCGCCCGTGCCGACGCCGGAGCCGGCGCCGCCGGCCATCTGCTCGAGCGCCGGGTCACCCGCCGTGCACACGTCGATGAAGCGGGCGCTCGGGTCCTTGCGCGGGTCGGCGCTGTACAGGCCCTTCTGGTCGGTCAGGATGACCAGGGCATCGGCTTCGACCAGGTTGGCCACCAGCGCGCCCAGGGTGTCGTTGTCGCCGAACTTGATCTCGTCGGTGACGACGGTGTCGTTCTCGTTGATGACCGGCACCACCTTGTGCGACAGCAGCGTCAGCAAGGTCGAGCGCGCATTGAGGTAGCGCTCGCGGTCGGCCAGGTCGGCGTGCGTGAGCAGCACCTGGGCGCTGCCCATGCCGTGCTCGCGCAGCTTGGTTTCGTACATCTGGGCCAAGCCCATCTGGCCCACGGCGGCGGCGGCCTGCAGCTCATGCAGCTCCTTGGGCCGCGTGGCCCATCCCAGTCGCTTCATGCCTTCGGCAATGGCGCCACTGGAGACCATGATGACCTCGCGTCCGTCGGCCGCCAGGGCCGCCATCTGGCGGCACCAGGTGCCGATGGCCTCGGCATCCACGCCCTTGCCCTCGTTCGTGACCAGGCTGGAGCCCACCTTCACGACGATGCGGCGGGCGTTCTTCAACACTTCGTTCATGGGCGGCAGGGGGGCGGAGACGGGTTCGCGGAGCGAGGAGGCGGACGGCTGCAGACCGTGCGAAGCGCCCGAGCGGGACGCCGCGCACGGTCAGCGGGCTCACTTCTTGGCGGCTTTCTTCGCCACCTTCTTGGCGGGGGCCTTCACGGCGGCCTTCTTGGCGACGGCCTTCTTGGCAACCACAGGCTTGGCAGCAGCCTTCTTCGCCGGCGCGGCCTTCTTGGCCGGGGCCTTGGCGGGCGCCTTGGCCGGAGCCTTCACCGCGGCCTTCTTGGCCACGGCCTTCTTGGCGGCCACCGGCTTGGCTGAGGCCTTCTTCACCACCGGCTTGGGCGCCGCTGCCTTCTTCGACGGGGCCTTGGCGGGAGCCTTGGTCACGGATGCCTTCTTGGCGGCCGGCTTTTTGGCGGCCACCGGCTTGGCGGCGGCTTTCTTGGCGGCCACCGGCTTCACGGCGGCCTTCTTGGCGGCGGCCGGCTTGGCAGCGGCCTTCTGGGTCGCGGCCTTCTTGGCGGTCACGGGCTTGGCAGGCTGCTTGCCCTCGGCCTTGGCTGCCTTCGGGGCTGCGGCCTTCTTTGCCGGCGCGGCCTTCTTCACGG
>JAJUHM010000328.1 GCA_029279925.1 Aquabacterium olei | reverse complement strand
TGAGCCAGTTCGGCTTCAACATCGAGACGCTGGCCACCAAGGCCGTGGCTGCGCACAAGGATGGCGACGCCATCATGCGTCCTGGCAGCATGCTGGCCGACCCCATCACCGCGACCTCGCTGTCGCTGGGTCTGGTCTTCGGCACCGCTGGCCTGCCGCACATCATGATGCGCTTCTTCACCGTGCCCAACGCCAAGGAAGCGCGCAAGTCGGTGTTCGTGGCCTCGGGCTTCATCGGTCTGTTCTTCCTGATCGTGTGCCTGCTGGGTCTGGCGGCCATCGTGATCGTCGGCCAGGATCCCAAGTTCTTTGAAGGCGGCGTCATCGGCGGCAAGATCATCGGCGGCAACAACATGCCCGTGATGCACCTGGCCAACGCCGTCGGCGGCAACCTGTTCCTGGGCTTCCTGTCGGCCGTGGCCTTCGCGACCATCCTCGCGGTGGTGGCTGGCCTGGCCCTGGCCGGTGCCTCGTCGATCGCCCACGACATCTATGCCCGCGTGCTGCGCCATGGCAAGGCCACCGAGGCCGAAGAAATGCGCGTGTCGAAGTTCGCTTCGATCGGCCTGGGCGTGGTGGCCGTCGTGCTCGGCATCATGTTCGAGAAGCAGAACGTCGCCTTCCTGGTGGGCCTCACCTTCGGCATCGCCGCATCGGCCAACTTCCCGGTGCTGATCCTGTCGCTGTACTGGAAGGGCCTGACCACGCGGGGCGCCCTGCTGGGTGGCATCGCCGGTCTGGTGTCGGCCGTGCTGTTCGTCGTGCTGTCCAAGGCCGTGTGGGTGGTGGTGCTCGGCAACGAGAAGCCCATCTTCCCGTACGAACACCCCGCCCTGTTCTCGATGCCGCTGGCGTTCTTCTTCACGTGGCTGTTCTCGGTGACCGACAGCAGCGCCCGTGCCAAGCAGGACAAGGCCGGCTTCCATGACCAGAGCGTGCGCGCCGAAACCGGCATCGGTGCCGCGGCCGCCAGCGCGCACTGAGTCCTTTCCCCAAGTCTGAACTGGAGTAACGAACGATGTCCGTCTACAGCGCGCCCCTGCGCGACATGGCCTTCACGATGAAGGAGGTGGCCGGCCTGGACGCCGTGTGCGCCCAGCCTGGTTTCGAAGAAACCTCGCCCGATCTCGTGGAGGCCATCCTCGAGGAAGCCGGTCGGTTTGCCAGCGGTGTGCTGGACCCTCTGAACTGGCCCGGCGACCAGCAGGGTGCACGCTGGGACAACGGCGTCGTTCACGCGGCCGATGGCTTCAAGCAAGCCTACGCCCAGTTCTGCGAAACAGGCTGGAACGGCATGCCCGCCGCCACCGAATTCGGTGGCCAGGGCCTGCCGACGCTGGTCAGCACCGCGGTGCTGGAAATGTGGAAATCGTCGAACATGGCGTTCTCGCTGTGCCAGATGCTGACGCTGGGTGCCGTCGAGGCCCTGGCGCGCCACGGCAGCCCTGAGCTGCAACGGCGCTTCCTGCCCAAGATGGTGTCCGGCCAGTGGACCGGCACCATGAACCTGACCGAGCCGCAGGCCGGCTCGGACCTCTCGGCCATCCGCAGCCGCGCGGTGCCCGAGGGCGACCACTACCGCATCACGGGCACCAAGATCTTCATCACCTGGGGTGAGCACGACATGGCCGAGAACATCGTCCATCTGGTGCTGGCCCGCCTGCCGGACGCCCCGGAAGGCGTGAAGGGGATCTCGCTGTTCGTGTGCCCCAAATACCTCGTGAATGCAGATGGCTCACTCGGTGAGCGCAACGACCTGATGTGCTCGTCGATCGAGCACAAGCTCGGCATCCACGCCAGCCCCACCGCCGTGATGTCCTTTGGTGACAAGGGCGGCGCCATCGGCTACCTGGTGGGCGAGGCCCATAAGGGCCTGGGCTACATGTTCACGATGATGAACCACGCCCGCTTGAATGTCGGCCTCGAAGGTGTGGCGATTTCGGAGCGCGCCTACCAGCGGGCCCGCGCCTATGCCATCGAGCGCGTGCAGGGCCGCACCCTGACCGAAGGCAGCCGCGGCATCATTGGCCACCCTGATGTGCGCCGCATGCTGATGGACATGAAGGCCCGCGTGGAAGCCATGCGCTCGCTGGCCTACTACGCGGCTGGCCAGATGGACCGCGCCCATGGTCACACCGATGCGACGGTACGCCAGCAGAGCCAGGCCATGGTCGACCTGCTGATCCCGGTGGTCAAGGGCTGGTGCACGGAAACCGCCCAGCAGGTGGTGGCCGACGGCGTGCAGGTGCACGGCGGCATGGGCTTCATCGAAGAAACCGGTGCAGCACAGTACGTGCGTGACGCCCGCATCACCACCATCTACGAGGGCACGACCGGCATCCAGGCCAACGACCTGATCGGCCGCAAGCTGGCCCGAGAAGGCGGCGTGACGATGAAGGCGCTGACACGCACGATGTCGGCCGACGCTCACCGACTGAGCGAGCATCCGGATGCGTCGCTGCGCCAGCTCGGCCAGGGCCTGCAGCGCGGTCTCGATGCGCTGTCGCAGGCCACCGACTGGCTGCTGACCGTGGGCGCCCAGCAGCCGGCGGCCAGCGCGGCCGGTGCCGTGCCCTACCTGAAGCTCAGCGGCACCGTGATCGGTGGCTGGCTGATGAGCCGCTCGGCCGAGGCCGCTCAGGCCCAGCTGTCGGGCGCCACCGGCGACGAGGGCTTCCTCAGCGCCAAGGTCGGCACCGCACTGCACTTCCTGCACCACATGCTGGTCGAAGCACCGGCCTGGCGCGACCGCGTCGTCAACGGCGCCAGCAGCACGCTGGCCCTGCGCGAGGACCAATTCTGATTCTGACCTGATCACCAGCAGATCAGCGGCGGGTGGGCCTCACGGCCTGCCCTCTTTTTCAGGCACATGGCGGCTCCGCGGCATGTGCCTGTTTTTTTTGGGTGGATGGCTCAGCCTTCTCCGTACACCACCGTGGCCTGGGCGTCGGGCATCAGTTCCTTGAAGCGCAGCATGGCCGCCTCGGTGGGATAGACCTTGGCCTGATCCCCCAACTCCAGCTCGGCGCGCGCCGACAGCTCGGGCGTGCGCCGCTCCACCGTCACCCGCAGCGGCAGGCCCTGCAGGATGTCGGGCAGATCCGGCTGGTCCGACTCGATGCGACGGGCAGGATGCTCGCGCAGCACCTCGGCCACCGGCAGTTTCTGATCACGTGCCACCAGCCGAACGAAGCGCGCATAGCGGCACCGCGCCGACGCCAGGCTCATGACCTCCTGCACGTTCAGCCGCAGCCCGCCTGAAAAGCGATCCGTCTGCACCTTGCCCTGGATGACGACCAGCTCGTCGTCCTTGAGCAGGTCTTTGTTGGCGTCCAGCGTGCTCTGGTTGGCCACGGCCTCGATGGTCTCGCTCTTGTCGTCGAGCTTGAAGATGGCCACGCGGCCGCGCTGACCGTTGATGACGCGCAGGTCGCTGATGATGCCGGCCACCAGCTGCGGATCGCGGCTGTCGCGCAGGTCGCCGATGCGCTGCTTGCAGAAACGCCGCACCTCGGACTCGGCTTCGTCGAACAGGTGGCCCGTCAGATAGAAACCGATGGCGGTCTTCTCGAGCGAGAGCTTGTCTTTCAGGGACCAGGGCTCAGTCGGCACCAGATCGGGCTCGTTGGTCGAAGCGGCATGGCTGTCGCCGAAGTCGAACAGACCGCCCTGGTCGGCGTTGGCCGCCAGCGTGTCGGCGTACTCGAAGGCCAGCGACACCGACGCGAGCAGCGCCGCCCGGTTGGCCTCCATCGCATCGAAGGCGCCGGCCTTGATCAGGGCCTCGACCACCCGCTTGTTGACCAGCTTGCGGTCCACGCGCGAACAGAAGTCGAAGAAGCTCTTGTACGGGCCATTGGCCTTGCGCTCCGCCACGATCGCTTCGATGGCGCCCTGGCCCGTGCCCTTGACCGCGCCCAGCGCGTAGCAGATGGTCTTGTCGCCCGTGGGAATGAAGCGCCACTCGCCCTCATTCACATTGGGCGGCGTGAAGGTGATGCCGAAGTTGGCAACCGCGTCGTCGTGGAAGATCTTGAGCTTGTCGGTGTCGTCGCTGGCAATCGTCATGTTGCCTGCGAAGAACTCGGCGGTGTAGTGCTGCTTCAGCCAGGCCGTGTGGTACGCCAGCAAGGCGTAGGCGGCTGCGTGCGACTTGTTGAAGCCGTAGCCCGCGAACTTCTCCATCAGCTCCCAGACGCGGTCGGCCGTCCGGGCGTCGATGCCGCGCTCCCCGCAGCCGGCCACGAACTTCTCGCGCTGCTTGGCCATGAGATCACGGTCCTTCTTGCCCATGGCGCGACGGAGGGTGTCCGCCTC
>JAJUHM010000327.1 GCA_029279925.1 Aquabacterium olei | reverse complement strand
TGGGTGGAACCGTCGTAGTTGGGCACGAAGTCCACCGTGCCCATGTCGATTTCATCGAGCAGCAGGCGGGCAATCGGCGCCAGCCGGGCTTCGGTGTAGCGCATCGCGGCCGCGCCGTCTCCATCGCGGCTGCCGAAGTTGCCCTGCCCGTCGATCAGCGGGTAGCGCAGCGCGAAGTCCTGCGCCATGCGCACCATGGCGTCGTAGGCGGCGGTGTCCCCGTGGGGGTGATAGCGGCCCAGCACATCACCCACCACGCGGGCGCTCTTGACAGGCTTGGCGCCGGTGTTGCCGCTGAAAGCCAACCCCATGCGCTCCATGGCGTACAGGATGCGGCGCTGCACGGGCTTCTGGCCGTCGCACACGTCAGGCAGGGCACGGCCCTTGACCACGCTGAGCGCGTACTCCAGGTAGGCGCGCTCGGCGTAGTGGGCCAGGGTCAGGGACTCGCCGCCATCCGGGGGCAGCGGGTTGAAGTCGATGGTCTGTTGGGTCATCGTGGTCGGTCGGTACGGGCCCGGGCGTTGCGGGCGGAACGAAGTGTAGTGGCATGGCGCCGGCGGACAGCCCGCGGCGCACGCCGCCGCCACAGGCCAACGACGCCGGTTTGACGCCGCTTCCGGCATCGCGGCCTCTTCAGGAACGGGGCAAGCTGACTAAGCTGCCGCCATGCCTCACGTCCTCGTCTGGTTCAAACGCGACCTCCGCTTGCACGACCATGCGGCCCTCGAAGCCGCCTGTCGGCACGCGGCCGGGGGCTCGGTTCGCTGTCTGTATGTGGCCGAGCCGGCCTTGTGGACGCTGCCGGACGCATCGGCCGCGCAGTGGGGGTTCGTGCGCGAATCGCTGATCGATCTGGCTGAGGCGCTCAGGGCTTGGGGGGGTGAACTGACCGTGTGGCACGGCGACGCGACCTCGGCACTCGAGGCCTGCTGGCAGGCCGCGCCCTTCGACGCCCTGTTCGCGCACGAGGAAACCGGCAACGCCTTCACCTATGAGCGCGACCGTGCGGTGGCCCGATGGTGTCATGGCCGCGGCGTGGCGTGGCAGGAATGGGCTCAAAACGGCGTGGTGCGGCGTCTGAAAGACCGTGACGGCTGGCATCGCCACTGGCACCGCTTCATGAGCCGCCCCTGCGCCACACTGCCTGCCGCACCGGCCATGCCGAGACCACAGGCTGGCCCGGGCATCGCGGTGTCGACGCTGGAAGACCTGATCCAGCCGGTTGGCGAGGACCCGCCCGGACGCCAGCGCGGCGGGCGCACTGCCGGACTGCGCATGCTGGACTCCTTCTTGCACCGGCGCTGCGCCCGGTACCGTGGTGGCATCTCGTCTCCGCTGAGCGCCACGCAGGCCTGCTCGCGCCTGTCTCCCTACCTGGCGTGGGGCTGCCTGTCCGTCCGGGAGGTGGTCCAGGCCACACAGGAACGGCTGGCGCAGTTGTCTCTGGAGAACGACGACGACGCACGGCGCCAGCAGGCGGGTCTGACGGCCTTCCTGAGCCGACTGCACTGGCACTGCCATTTCATTCAGAAGCTGGAGAGCGAACCCGAGATCGAATGGCGCAACATGCACGCGGGCTACGACGGGTTGCGCACCGAACTCGATGCCGCCCGCCTGCAGGCCCTGATGCAAGGGCGGACAGGCTGGCCCCTGGTCGACGCCTGCGTGGCCATGCTGCGCGAAACCGGATGGCTGAACTTCCGCATGCGGGCCATGCTGGTGTCGGTGGCCACCTACCCGCTGTGGTTGCCGTGGCGACCGGTCGGCCTGTGGCTGGCCCGTCAGTTCGTCGATTACGAGCCCGGCATCCACTGGAGCCAGATGCAGATGCAGGCCGGCACGACGGGCATCAACACCACGCGCGTGTACAACCCGGTGAAACAGGCACGCGACCAGGATCCGCAGGGGCACTTCGTCCGCCGATGGCTGCCCGCCCTGCGACGCGTGCCGGACACATGGCTGTTCGAGCCCTGGCGCATGCCGCCTGACGTGCAACAACGCTGTGGCGTGCGGGTAGGCCACGACGCAGAAGCCGACCTGCCTTACCCACTGGTCGAACTGGAAGATGCCCTGCGCAACGCCCGCGCGCGGGTGCACGCCGTGCGCGCCCTGCCGGAGGTTCAGGCAGCCGCCGCAGCCATCGTGACGCGGCATGGTTCGCGGGTCAATCGGGACGGGCGCGCGGCTGGGGGCCCGCGCCGCAAGCGCCCCACCGCGGAGGCGGAGCAACCCCAGATGTCCTTGAGGTTCTGAGATGCGCATGCGCAAGAAAGCCGATCTGCCGACCCGACTGTGCGTGACGTGTCAGCGCCCCTTCACATGGCGCCGAAAGTGGGCGAAGGACTGGGACGAGGTCAAGTACTGTTCCGACCGCTGCAGACAGCAGCGCCGCCCTCAGACCGGCCCCGCCGCATGAACACCGTCATCCACTGGTTCCGGCACGACCTGCGGCTGGCCGACAACCCTGCCTTCTCGCAGGCCGTGCGGACGGCCCTCGCGCAACGGCACCGTCTGCTGCCGGTCTACATCTGGAACCCGGCTCACACCCAAGCTGGCCCTTGGGTGCCGCGTCGCATGGGCCTGCATCGCATGGCCATGCTGGCCGACACGCTGAGCGCACTCGACACGGCCCTCCAGGCTCGCGGCAGCCGCTTGCTGGTGCTGCGCGGGCCGGCCGTGTCCCTCCTGCCCCGGCTGGCCGCGGCGGTCCGGGCCAGCCAGGTCACCGCTGAAGAGATCGCCGCGCCGGAAGAGCAGGAAGAAGCCGAGGCGCTTCGGCGCGTGGCGCGCTCGGTGGGCTGGCGATGGACGACGACGTGGCAGTCCAGCCTGCTGGAGCCGGCAGGCTTGCCCTTCCCCGTGGACAGCACGCCGGACGTGTTCACGGCCTTCCGGCAGCAGGTGGAGCGTGCCGGGGTCGCCGCCCGTGTCCCGCTTGCCGCACCGGCCATCCTGCCCCCGCTGCCCGCCGACGAGTCTCTGTGGGATCCGGTGGCCGCCGCGCAGGCCGCGTCCGGGCTGTGCGAGACGTGCGGCTCCCCGCCCCTGTGCCACACCCCCATGAAGCGGCCCGTGGCCAGCGTGCTGCCGCCCGAGGCGCGCTCTGCCTTTCCCTATCACCTGCCTGCGTGCGCCCCAGGCGAAGCGGGCGCACAGGCCCACCTCGCGCAGTACCTGCACCGCAAGCTGCCCCACAGCTACAAGCAGACACGCAACGGGCTGATCGGGGTCGACTACTCCAGCAAGCTCTCGCCCTGGCTGGCCAGCGGCGCGCTGTCTGCGCCTCAGGTGATGCACGCCCTGCGCGCCTTCGAGGCCGAGCACGGAGCCAGCGATGGCAGCTACTGGCTCTGGTTCGAGCTGCTGTGGCGCGACCACTTCCGGTTCATGCATCTCAAGCACGGCCGCGCACTGTACCGGGCGCGGGGTCTGAGCGAACGGCCGCCGCCGCAGCACGACGCGCAGGCCTTCCAGCGCTGGTGCGAGGGCCAAACCGGCCACGCCCTGGTCGACGCCGGCCTGCGCGAGCTTCGTCTCAGTGGCTTCCTGTCGAACCGGATGCGACAGGTGGTGGCAAGCTACCTGGTCCACGACCTGAACTGCGACTGGCGGGCCGGTGCGGCCTGGTTCGAATCCCAACTGGTCGACCACGACGTCTACAGCAACCAGGGCAACTGGCTGTACGTGGCCGGGCGGGGCACCGATCCCCGCGGCGGCCGGCGTTTCAACCCCGACAAGCAGGCCTCGGACCACGACCCGGATGGCGCCTACCGCCGCCTCTGGGGCACCGCATGACCCGCTTGCGGCTCATCCTCGGCGACCAGCTCAACCCGGTACACAGCTGGTTCGCGGACCTGGACGCGGACACGGTCTACGTGCTGATGGAGGTCCGCAGCGAGACCGATTACGTGCGCCACCACGCACAAAAGGTACTGGCCATCTTTGCCGGGATGCGGGAGCTGGCCCGGCAACTGCGCGAGGCCGGCCACCGGGTGCGCTACGTGGCCATCGACGATCCGAGCAACCGACAATCGATCACGGGCAACCTGACCGCGCTGGTGGCGCACTATGGCGCCTCCCGGGTCGAATACCAGGCCCCGGACGAGTGGCGGCTGGACGCCGAGCTGGCAGCCTGGCGCGACGCACAGCAGGCGCAGGGCGTGGCCGTGACGCAGGTGGACAGCGAGCACTTCTACACCGCCCGGGAAGAAGCCCGGACCCTGTTCAAAGGCCGCAAACAGTGGCTGATGGAGCACTTCTACAGGCAGATGCGATCACGCCACGGGGTGCTGATGGAAGCCGCGTGCACACCGGCTGGCGGGCAATG
>JAJUHM010000326.1 GCA_029279925.1 Aquabacterium olei | reverse complement strand
GGGGTTCGCGGCGTGGGTCGGTGCCGCGGCTTGCGGCAGTGTTGGCTCGCCACACAACAGGTGGGCCCAGCGCGATTCACGGGCGCCCGGCGCGCGGGGCAGCTTCACGACGCGATGGGGCTCGCGCTCGGCCAGCTCTTCCAGAAAGCCTTCAACGGACGAGATGTCGGCAAAGCGGTGCAGTCGCTCGCAGTGCAGGCGCAACTCGGCGGCGGTCTGCGGGCCCCGCAGGATGAGCAGGGTGAGCAGCGCAACCGACTGGCTGGGCACGCCCAGGCCGCGCGCGGCGTTGTGATCGAAGCGCACGACGCGGCTGCCGCTGACTTCGGTGACCAGGCTCAGTTCCTTGAGGCCGTTGACGGCGCTCAGCACGTCGGCCTCGCTCAGGCTCATCACCGGGTCGCGGGCGGTCTTCTGATTGCAGCCCAGTGTCAGGGCGTTGAGCGACAGCGGATAGCTGTCGGGCACCGTGTGCTGTTTCTCGACCAGCACGGCCAGCACACGGGCCTCTTCAGGGGTCAGGGGGCGTTGCATTCGGGGCTCCACGGTACGGCTTGACAGGCCGTGGAGCTTAACCCCGGAGTTGGCTCAGAACGGCAGCTTCAGCGTCGGCGCAAACATCGCGATGGTGACGCCCACGCCGGCCGCCCACACCACCGAGCGCAGCGCCGCCACGTTGGCCAGGTACAGCACGGTGTAGACCACGCGGATGCCGATGAAGGCCATGGCCAGCATGTCGGTGCGGCCCTGATCCAGCCCGGCAGCCTGGGCGGCCAGCACGGCGAACACGAACAAGGGCAGGGCCTCGAAACCGTTGTTCTGAGCGGCCGCGGCGCGGGCCTGCCAACCCTGGAGGTGGCTGGCCCACTCGCGCGGGTTGTTGTTGTCGTAGCCGCCGTCGCGGCGCTTGCGCCCTGCGGTGCTGGCCTTGGCCAGACCCATGGTGAGCACGGGCATCACGGCGGCAACCAGCACGCAGGTGTTGGCGATGGACATCTTGTCTCCTGTTGGATGAGGGGTGGCGAGATTCTGGTTGTGACAACGTTCCTTGTCAAATCAGGCTGTCGCCATCTCCCCCATCAGACAGCCCCGGGATCAGGCGGGCAGGGCCGGGTAGTCCGTGTAGCCGTGCGCGCCCTGGCCACCGTACAGCGGCGCGTCCTTGAACAGCTCGTTCAGGGGCGCACCTTCCTTCAGGCGGCGCGGCAGGTCGGGGTTGCTGATCATCGCGCGGCCGAACGACACCAGGTCGCCCTTGCCGCTGGTGATGGCCTCGGCGGCCATGTCCTTGGTGTAGCCGTTGTTGACCATCCACACGCCGGAGTACAGCTTGCGCAGGGCCTCGTAATCGAACGGGGCGTTGTCACGCGGGCCGCCGGTGTAGCCTTCGACGACGTGGATGTAGACCGGGTGCAGCTTTTCCAGCTCGCGGACCACGTGTTCGAACAGCGGCTGGGGGTTGCTTTCGCTCGAGTCGTTGACCGGCGACACGGGCGACAGGCGCACGCCAACGCGCTTTGCGCCGATCTCTGCGGTCACGGCGGCCATCACTTCCAGCAGGAAGCGGGCGCGGTTTTCGATCGAGCCACCATAGATGTCGGTGCGCTTGTTCGAGCCATCGCGCAGGAAGGCGTCCAGCAGGTAGCCGTGGGCGCCGTGGATCTCGACGCCGTCGAAGCCGGCTTCGATGGCGTTGCGGGCAGCGGTTCGGAAGTCGTTGACGATGCCGGGGATCTCGCTGGTCTCCAGCGCGCGCGGCTCGGAGGTGTCGACGTAGCCCTGGCCGGGGATGTAGGTCTTGGCGTTGGCGCGGATGGCCGACGGCGCGACCGGGGCCTGTTCACCGGGCTGGAAGGCGCGGTGCGACATGCGGCCGGTGTGCCACAGCTGCACGAAGATCTTGCCGCCCTTGGCGTGCACGGCGTCGGTCACCTTCTTCCAGCCGGCGATCTGCTCGGGGGTGTGCAGGCCCGGGGTGGAGACGTAGCCTTGAGCCTGGGCCGACACCTGGGTGGCCTCGGCCACGATCAGGCCGACGCTGGCGCGCTGGGCGTAGTACTCGACCGTCAGCGGGCCGGGTACGTTGCCGGCTTCGGCACGGTTGCGGGTCAGCGGGGCCATGACCATGCGGTTGGCCAGCGTGATGTCACCCAGCTGGAAGGGCTGGAACAGGGCGTCTGCAGTCAGTGCGTTCTCGGTTGCCATGTGGTGTCCTCAGGTGATGGAACGGCGGTGGTGAAGAGGGTCAGGGACGGAAAAAGGTGTCGAGCATCAGGCTGGCCGCGTCCTTCAGGGGCTGGGCGCTGTGTTCGACCTTCATGCGCAGCACGGCGCCTTCCCAGCTGTCCCAGAAGAACGAGGACAGCGTGAGGGCGGACAGATCGGTGCGGATGCGGCCCGCCTGCTGGGCTTGTTCGATGAGCGCGGCCAGGCGTTCACGCCAGGCGCCCATGACCTGCGCCAGTTCGGTGCGGCAGGTCTCGCTGGTTTCGCTCACCTCGGCCGCGAAGTTGCCGACCAGACAGCCTGGGCAGCTGGCCTGTTCGTGGTGAGCGATGAATGCGTTGAAGAGGTGACGCAGGGCGTCCAGCGGGTCTTCGGGGGCGTCGGCCATGATGGCTTGCCAGCGCCGGTCCATCCACACCGCGTAGTTGCGGATGATCTGGGCGGCGAAGGCTTCCTTGCTGTCGAAGTGGTTGTAGAACGAGCCCTTGGGCACGCCGGCCGCCTCGGTGATCTGCTGGATTCCGGTCGCGTTGTAGCCCAGCTGGTTGAACAGCGTGTAGCCGGCTTCGGCGAGGCGGCGGGGGATGTCGGTCTTGTCGGCGGTGCGGGGCATGTCGAAATAATATGACCAGTCGTCTTAAAACGCAAGCGAGGGGCGGGTCGTGTCGGGGCCACATCCCGGAGGGGCGGTCGCGCAGGAACGGGCCAAGCCGCGCTAGCATTCGGACGGCCCTGCCGATTCCTGTACACGGAGACCTTCATGAAAGTCGTCAGCCACAGCTTTGCCGATGGCACCCGCATTCCCGATGCGTACGCCTTTGGCGTGATCGACGCACAGACGCGTGTGCGCCTGTCATCCAACCGCAACCCGCACCTGGCCTGGTCCGATGTGCCGGCCGGGACGCAGTCCTTTGTGGTCATCTGTCATGACCGCGACGTGCCGAGCCGTGGGGACGACGTGAACCAGCCCGACCGCGAGGTGCCAGCCGATCTGCCCCGGGTCGACTTCTTTCACTGGACCCTGATCGACCTGCCCGCGAGCGTGCTGGAGATCGCCGAGGGCAGCCACAGCGAGGGCGTGACCGCCCGCGGCAAGCCCGGCCCCCAGGCGCCGGCCGGATCGGCGTGGCGCCATGGCCTGAACGACTACACCGCGTGGTTTGCCGGCGATCCGGACATGGGCGGTCAGTACTTCGGTTACGACGGCCCGTGTCCGCCGTGGAACGACAGCCTGGTCCACCACTACGTTTTCACCGTGTTCGCGTTGGACGTGCCCAGCCTGGCGCTGACAGGCCAGGTGACGGGGCCGGCGGTGCGTGAAGCGATGCAGGGCCACATCCTGGGTCAGGCGTCGATCACCGGCACCTACACGCTCAACCCCCGGCTGGCGGAGCAGGCATGAGCGGCCTGCAGCGCCTGCACGTCGGCAAGCGGTTGAGCGAAGCCGCCGTGGCCGGCGGCACGGTCTGGCTGGCAGGCCAGGTGCCCGAGGTGAACCCGGACGCCGACATCGAAGAACAGACCCGCGAGGTGCTCGGCCACATCGACCGCTTGCTGGCCGAGTGTGGGAGCGACAAGCGACACCTCGTGAGCGTGCAGATCTTCCTGAAGGACATTGCAGACATCGCACGCATGAACGCCGTGTGGGACGAGTGGGTCGCGCCCGGGCACGCCCCGCCCAGGGCGACGGTGCAGGCGGCGCTGGCCGATCCGCGCTGGCGCATCGAGGTGGTGGTGGTCGCGCGCCAGATCTCCCTCTGAGCCCGGCGTGATGCCGACACGTCTGCCGCGCCTGAAATGGCACCGGGCCCTGCCGCTCGTCTCGCTGGCCGTGGCGCTGGGGCTCCTGCTGGTGATGCTGATCGGGGTCGACCGCATCGTTGCGGATGACCTGACCCGTCGGGCCCGCTTCCGGATCGGTCAGGCGGCCCAGACGTATGCCGAAGAGCTCAATCGGGACCTGTCCCAGCGGGCTCTGGCGCTCGATCTGCTGGCGAACAGCGGCGCGCTCACGTCACCGGATGCGGGGCCGCAGGCCTGGCGACACGTGCTGCAGCGTTTCCGTGAACGGGATCCGAACTTTGTCTGGCTGGGCCTTGTCGCGATGGACG
>JAJUHM010000325.1 GCA_029279925.1 Aquabacterium olei | reverse complement strand
CACGTAGTCCAGCCGGTCCATGTACGGCAGGTTCTGCAGGTAGGTGCGCTGCTCGGCGAGCTTCTCGGTGGCGCGGTGCAGCAGGCCGATGTGCGGGTCGGCGCGCTGGATCACCTCGCCGTCGAGCTCGAGCACCAGGCGCAGCACGCCGTGCGCGGCCGGGTGCTGAGGGCCGAAGTTCAGGGTGTAGTTCTTGATCTCTGCCATGGCTCGTGCTCAGTGGAGACCACCGTAGTTGTCTTCGCGGATGATGCGCGGGGTGATCTCGCGCTGCTCGATGGTGACGGGCTGGTAGATCACGCGCTTCTGCTCGGGGTCGTAGCGCATCTCGACGTGGCCCGTGGTCGGGAAGTCCTTGCGGAACGGGTGGCCGATGAAGCCGTAGTCGGTCAGGATGCGACGCAGATCGGTGTGGCCGTCGAACACGATGCCGTACAGGTCGAAGGCTTCGCGCTCGAACCAGTTCACACCGTTCCAGACGTCGCAGAGCGAGGCCAGCACGGGGAAATCGTCATCCGGTGCGAACGTCTTGACGCGCAGGCGCCAGTTCTTGCTGATCGACAGCAGGTGCAGCACGACGCCGAAACGGGGGCCGTCGGCGTAGATGGACTCGGCGCCGTCCTTGTAGGCGGACCAGTCCATGCCGCACAGATCCTGCAGCTGCTCGAAACGCAGGTCAGCGTGGTCACGCAGGGTGCGGGCCACGTCCAGGTAATCGGCGGCCGACACGGTGATCGTCAGCTCGCCACGGTCGGAAACCAGGCGCTTGATCTTGTCGCCCAGCACGTTTTGCAGGGCAGCCTGCAGGGTGTCCAGTTTGCTCATGTGCAGGCTCCGGTCAGCGGGCAATGGTGTTTTCGCGGCGGATCTTGGCCTGCAGTTGCAGGATGCCGTAGAGCAGCGCCTCGGCCGTCGGCGGACAGCCCGGCACATAGACGTCAACCGGCACGATGCGGTCGCAGCCGCGCACCACCGAGTAGCTGTAGTGGTAATAGCCACCGCCGTTGGCGCACGAGCCCATGGACAGCACCCAGCGGGGTTCGGCCATCTGGTCGTACACCTTGCGCAGTGCCGGCGCCATCTTGTTGCACAGCGTACCGGCCACGATCATCAGATCGGACTGACGCGGGCTGGGACGGAACAGCATGCCGAAGCGGTCGATGTCATAGCGCGCCGCACCGGCGTGCATCATCTCGACCGCGCAGCAGGCCAGACCGAACGTCATCGGCCACAGCGAACCGGTCTTGGACCAGTTGATCAGCGTGTCGGCCGAGGTGGTGATGAAGCCCTCTTTGAAGACGCCTTCGATACCCATAGCAATACCTCTTCAGATTCCTGTGTGTTGACGCGACGACCGGATCACTCCCAGTCCAGCGCGCCCTTCTTCCACTCGTACGCGAAGCCGACGACGAGGATGCCCAGGAACAACATGATGGCCGCGAAACCAGCCATGCCCACTTCCTTCAAGGCCACGGCCCAGGGGAACAGGAAAGCGATTTCGAGGTCGAACAGGATGAACAGGATGGCAACCAGGTAATAGCGCACATCGAACTTCATCCGGGCGTCTTCGAAAGCCTCGAAGCCGCATTCATAAGGCGAGTTCTTTGCCGCGTCAGGGCGACGCGGGCCCAGCAGAAAGCCCAGCAGCTGTGGCGCGACGCCAACACCGACGCCAACCAAGATGAAAAGGATGACTGGCAGATACTGCTCGATGTCCATCATGACTCTTGCCTCAATGTGTGAACCAGACGCGCGATTGAATCACGCGGACAAAACAAAAGGCGCGCCAGGCTTGACATAAACCGGCCTTTTAACCGATTCAATGTCAACCACAGCGCGCCTTCCCGGACACTTTGTGCCGGCGCCACCTGCAAAGGCAGCGCCCATTTCCAGATGATCAGCTTGATGGGGACGACCGGGGCTGATCATGAGGGTTGGCACAAGTGTCTGTTGATCTCATGGTGCCGACGGCGAGACTCGAACTCGCACAGCTTTCGCCACTACCCCCTCAAGATAGCGTGTCTACCAATTTCACCACGTCGGCCAAACTGACTGGATGACAGCCAGATCTTTGTTCGTCACTCGTTCGGATTGCATGAGGTTTGCTCACCGAAGACTTCTATTCTAAACCGAAAAACCCGCTCGCTTGAAGGCGTCGTTCAACTTTGGTGTCAAACGAACGCCCTCCGCCGAGACACTTGTCACTTCGTCGGAATCAGTGCAGCACCCGAAGCCGACGCGGCAGGCGTCACCGGCGCCGGTGCAGCGGCGCTGGCCGGCTGCTCGAGCACCGACGGAGCTTCGGTCACGGGACCGCGCAGGTTGCCGAAGTAAGCCAGGCCGAGCGTCGTGCTGAAGAAGATGGTCGCGGCCACCGCGGTGGAGCGAGACAGGAAATTGGCGCTGCCGGTGGCACCGAACAGGCTGCCCGACGCGCCACTGCCGAACGAGGCCCCCATGTCGGCGCCCTTGCCGTGCTGAACCAGCACCAGGCCGATCATGGCCAGGGCAGACACGACCTGGAGCAGCAGCACCACGGTCATCAAAGCTTGTTGCATGAACAGAAACTCCTGTGAGGTCAGAGGCCGATTCAGGCGGCCCGTGCAATGGCAGCGAAATCAGCCGCCTTCAACGCGGCGCCACCGATAAGGCCGCCGTCGATATCAGCCTGAGCAAACAGCTGAGCCGCGTTGTCGGGCTTGACCGAGCCGCCGTAGAGCAGCGGCACGGTGGCGGCCTCGACGCGAGCCGACTTCAGCTGTGCGCGCAGGAAGGCGTGGACGGCCTGCGCCTGTTCGGGCGATGCCGTCTTGCCGGTGCCGATGGCCCAGACGGGCTCATAAGCCACCACGATGCGGGCCAGATCGGCTCCCAGCGTGTCGATGACGGCCTGGAGCTGGCGCCCCACCACCGCCTCGGTCTGACCCGCTTCGCGCTCAGCCAGCGTTTCGCCGACGCAGACGATAGGGATCAGACCATGGGACAGCGCCGCGCGCGCCTTGTCGGCCACGAGCTGGTCGCTTTCCGCGTGGTAGCTGCGTCGCTCGGAGTGACCCACGATGGCGTAGGTGGCCCCGACGTCCCGCAGCATCGGCCCCGCCACTTCCCCCGTGTAGGCACCCTGCACCTGCACGGAGATGTCCTGGCTTCCGACGCCGATCGCACTGCCTTGCAGCGCGGCGGCGACATCGGCCAAGTACACGAAGGGCGGGCACACGGCCACGTCGGCGCGGGGCGCCGTGGTGGCCAGATCCGAGGCCAGCAGGCCCTGGATCAGTTCGGCATTGGATGCACGCGAACCGTGCATCTTCCAGTTACCAACAACCAGCTTCTTCATGGCCTGACGGATCACTGTTGTTGCTGTTGGGCCTGCTCGTCACCGTTGCCCTGGGGGGCGTCGGAGAACTGCTGCTCGGCACGGGGGGCGCGCTCGCGGCGCTCGCCACGGTCACCACCGCGGTCACGGCGCTCGCCGCGGTCACCACGGTCGCCGCGGTCACGGCGCTCACCACGCTCTTCGCGCTCGGGCATGCCTTCAGGACGTTCCAGCAGGGCCTTCATGGACAGCTTGATGCGGCCCTTCTCGTCGGTCTCCAGCACCTTGACCTTGACCATCTGACCTTCGGTCAGGTAGTCGGAGACCTTCTCGACGCGCTCGTGAGCGATCTGGCTGATGTGCAGCAGGCCGTCCTTGCCGGGCAGCAGGTTCACCAGAGCACCGAAGTCGAACAGCTTGGTGACCGGGCCTTCGTACACGGCGCCGATTTCGACTTCGGCGGTGATCTCGGCGATGCGGCGGAGGGCTTCGTCGGCCTTGGCGGTGTCGGCCGACGCCACGGTGACGGTGCCGTCTTCCGCGATGTTGATCTGGCAGCCCGTCTCTTCGCACAGACCGCGGATGGTGGCGCCACCCTTGCCGATCAGGTCACGGATCTTGTCCTGGTTGATCTTGACGGTGTAGAGGCGCGGGGCGAACTCGGACACTTCGGTGTTGGCGCCCGCCATGGCTTCGGTCATCTTGCCCAGGATGTGCAGACGGGCTTCCTTGGCCTGAGCCAGTGCCACCTGCATGATTTCCTTGGTGATGCCCTGGATCTTGATGTCCATCTGCAGGGCGGTGATGCCCTGGGCGGTGCCGGCAACCTTGAAGTTCATGTCGCCGAGGTGATCCTCCACGCCCTGGATGTCGGTCAGGATCTGGTAGCGTCCCGCTGCCTGCCCTGAGCCTGAAGAAGGATCGGTGATCAGGCCCATGGCCACACCGGCTACGGGAGCCTTGATCGGCACACCGGCGTCCATCAGGGCAAGCGTGGAGCCGCACACGGATCCCATCGACGT
>JAJUHM010000324.1 GCA_029279925.1 Aquabacterium olei | reverse complement strand
GCTTAAAATCAGGGAATAAATATCATGATATTCGAAATTTACGATTAAAAGGAGCGCCATGCAGAGAGCATACTGATCGATGCGCATACGGGCTAAGAAGGATACGAACAGTGCGGACTGCTGACCGATGCGGTTACGAAGAAGCCGCATGCGGTGCTGCTGCTCGACGAGATCGAGAAGGCGCACCCGGATGTCTTCATCATCCTGCTTCAGGTGATGGACCACGGCACGCTGACGGACAACAACGGCCGCAAGGCCGACTTCCGCAACGTGCTGATCATCATGACGACGAACGCCGGCGCCGAAACGCTGCAGAAGTCGACCATCGGCTTCACCACGCAGCGCGAGATGGGCGATGAGATGGGCGACATCAAGCGCATGTTCACGCCGGAGTTCCGCAACCGTCTGGACGCCATCGTCGGCTTCAAGCCGCTGGACGAGGAAGTCATCCTGCGCGTGGTGGACAAGTTCCTGCTGCAGCTCGAGGGTCAGCTGGCCGAGAAGAAGGTCGAGGTCACGTTCACCGATGCGCTGCGCCGCCACCTGGCCAAGCGCGGGTTTGATCCGCTCATGGGTGCCCGTCCGATGCAGCGCCTGATCCAGGACACGATCCGACGTGCACTGGCGGACGAACTGCTGTTCGGAAGCCTGGTCGACGGCGGGCGCCTGACCGTCGATGTGGTCGACAACGACAAGGGCGAGCCCGAGGTCAAGCTCGACATCCAGCCGAACAAGAAGAGCGACAAGACCAAGCCCGAAGCGGCCACGGCCGAGTAAGCTCCTGACTCGCTGAAAGCACAACGCGGCCTCCGGGCCGCGTTGTTGTTGGTGGGGTGCCTCGCGAGAGCGGAGTCGGCTTTCAGCCCGCGACGGGCTGCCGCGTGAAACCGTCGGCGCTCAGTCTCAGCACTTCGGCTCGGGGACGGGCGTGGTCGAGCTCCCAGTCCATCGTGACGTGACGCCAGCGGGGCGCGTCGTCCTGCAGGCCGCCGAACGGCTCACTGCCGGGCCGATGCGTGTGGCCGTGGACCAGGGTGTGGGCGCTCGCCGCATCCAGCCAGTGGGTTGCGGCCGCTTCGTCGACATCAGCCCATTCTGCTGGGCCTTGCTGCTGCTGGTGGGCCTGGCTGGCTTCGCGCATGCGGCGAGCCTGTTCCAGGCGGGCCCCGAGGGGGGCGGCGAGGAAGGCGCTCTGCCATGCAGGCTGGCGGACCTGTGCCCGGAACTGCAGGTAGGCGGTGTCGGCGAGGCAGAGGCTGTCACCATGGATCAGCAGGTGGCGTTGCCCGAAGGCGTCGAGCACGGTGGGGTCGGCCAGCCGGTGGGCCGCGCAGGCCTGCAACATGTCGTCGCCCAAAAGGAAGTCTCGGTTGCCCACCATGATGGCCAGGTGGCGCTGCTGTCCGAACGTCCTCAAGGCCTGGACGCAGCGGGCTTCGAAGGGCTCGTCGCGCATGTCGTCGCCCACCCAGGCTTCGAACAGGTCTCCCAGGATGAGCACGGCGTCGGCGGGGGTCTCGCGCAGGTAATGCGCAAATGCCTCGAAGGTGCGAGGCAGGCCCTCATGCAGGTGCAGGTCGGACACAAAATCAATGCACCGCCACGAGGGCGGTGCAGTGAGGGTGTCCGGGGCGGGGAAGGGGGGCTTCCCCATTGCGTCAGACTTCGGTGGCCTTGGTGATCACCACGTCGTCCAGCGGCACGTCGTCGTGGAAGCCCTTGCGGCCCGTGCGGACCTTTTCGATGGCGTCCACCACCTCGGTGCCGGCCACGACCTTGCCGAAGACGGCATAGCCCCAACCCTGAGCCGATTCCGACTTGAAGTTCAGGAATTCGTTGTTCGCGGCGTTGATGAAGAACTGGGCGCTGGCCGAGTGCGGGGCGCTGGTGCGGGCCATCGCAATCGTGTACTTGTCGTTCTTCAGGCCGTTGTTGGCCTCGTTCTGGATTTCGCCGCGGGTTGCCTTCTGCTTCATGCCGGCTTCGAAGCCGCCGCCCTGAATCATGAAGCCTTTGATGACACGGTGAAACACGGTGCCGTCGTAATGGCCGGCATTGACGTACTCGAGGAAGTTGGCGACGGTGATGGGGGCCTTGGCCTCATCGAGTTCCAGGCGGATCACGCCGGCGGTGGTCTGAAGTTCAACAGTCTTGGTCATGGTTGTTTCTCGATGACGGCTTGTTTGATGGTCACGGGTTCTGCTGGCACGTCGGCGTACATGCCGATCTGGGTGGTGCGCACCTTGCGAATGCGATCGACCACCTCCATGCCCTGCGTCACCTTGCCGAAGACGGCATAGCCGTGGCCGTCCGGCGAACGTGCTGCGTCGAGGAAGGCATTGTCCTTCACATTGATGAAGAACTGCGCTGTGGCCGAGTTGGGGTCACGCGTGCGCGCCATGGCGACGGTGCCCCGCTGGTTGCTCAGGCCGTTCTGGCTTTCAAGCGGGATCGGCCCGCGCGTGGGCTTTTCCTTCATGTCTGGCGTCATCCCGCCGCCTTGGATCATGAAGCCGTCGATCACGCGGTGGAAGACGGTGCCATTGTAGTGGCCGGCCTTCACGTACTGAACGAAGTTGTCGACCGTCCGGGGGGCCTTTGCGGCATCGAGCTGGAGCACGATGTCGCCTTGAGAGGTCACCAGCCGCACGGTCTGGGCTTGCGTCACCGTCACGGTGACTGAGAGCGCAACGCCCATCACCACGTGAGCGAGCCGTTGCAGAGGGGTGTGCATCATCCGATCACTCCTTCGAAGAAGATTTTCCAGAGGCCGCCTTCCTTGCCCCAGTACTGGCGCTTCACGGCGCCGGTGCGCTGGCCTTCGGCGATCTCGCCGAACGTGACGACAAGGATGTCGCTTTTGTCGCGCCAGCCGAGTATGGCAAGGTCCTTGAGCTGCAGGCTGCGCCCGCGTTGCTGAGCCACTTCCCGCTCCAGGGTCTGGCGCCACTGCGCGAGGTCGCGGTTGCCGGCGCTGAACTGGCTGGAGTAGAAAGACATCAGGCGGTTCAGGTCGCCGCTGGCTCGGGCGACGCGCCAGCCTTCGATCAGGTTCTGCAGCGATCGGCGTTCGCTTTCACGCTGGTCGTGCCTGACCCACTGCAGCTGCTGGGCGATGACCACCGGCGTGGTCCGCGGCTGCACGCGTTGCAGGATGCTCTGCAGTTCGGGGTTGGCCAGGGCCACGCAGCCGTCCGTGCTGTTCGGGCTGCGGGCGTAGCTGTCGCTGGGGACCCCGTGCAACCAGATGCCGCTGCCGGTTCGTCCGAGCCGGCGATCGTACTCGTTGGGGTAATTGAGCGGCAGGGCCCCCGCGCCATAGAAGTCGGTCAGCTGACTGGCGTCCAGCCGGCTGGTGATGTAGTAGACGCCCAGGGGGGTGCGCTGGTCACCCTCGGTGCTTTTGTCCGTACCCAGTCGGCCCACGGAGGCATAGTGGTCGGCCACGAGCGTCAGGCCCTTGGGGCCGTTTTCAAACAGGTAGAGCCTGGACCGGCTGGCGTCGACGGCAATTGCGTGGCGGGTGGTTGGCGGGAGCTCGATGAACTGCGACGGCAGTGCGTCGCTCGGGGGGCGTTCGGTCAGGGCGGCCAAGCGCCTGTGAGCCTCGGTGCGGAGCTGTTCCAGCCGTTGAGGCGCCTTCGCCACCAGGTCGGCGGGGGCGTGCCCCATGTTCGGAAGGATCTGGCTGCGCGCCAGCAGCAGGTCGCCGTAGACAAGCTGGGCGAGCTGAAAGTGGGGAAAGTCCTGAACGAGCGCCTGCGCCTTGTCGAGCGCCAGCCGGCCCTGTCCCTGCCCGATCAGTCGATAGACTTCGAGCAAGCGGGCCTCGGCGGCAAGGCTCTGGCGAGGCGAGGGGGACGAGGGGCTGGCCTGCTGCGCAGCCGAGGCGCGGCCGGCCGAGCGCGTAGGCGGACTCGCCTCGCGGGCGCTGGGTGTCTGGCGGGCGTCTGCCACCTCTGGAGCCAGTCCGACGATCAGGACGGCCAGCGCGGCGAGCAGGGCGGCCACGGGGCGCGCAGGCCAAGGCCGGCGCGACCACCATGCCGAGGGGTTCGCCGACTGGCGGCGCATCTCTCCCTTGATCACGAACCGGTGCTTTCCTTCACGATGACCCAGCTGTTGCCACGCTGGACGAGATCCAGGCGCTTGTTGCTGCTCACGTTGAGGCTGTCCGCCTTGTACTCCTGACGGAAGCGGGCCACGGCTTTGTTGCCATCCACGTCGACGCGCAGATTGGTGATGCGCACCGAGATGTTGCGCTTGCCGTTGATGCGGTCGCGGCGCTCTTCTTCCCAGGCCTTGCGGCTCTTGCCGCCGTCGAAGTCGCGCGCGTAGGCTGCGAAGTAGTCCTTGAGG
>JAJUHM010000323.1 GCA_029279925.1 Aquabacterium olei | reverse complement strand
GGCCCCTGGCGCGTGGCAGCCCCCGGGCCCTGCTGGACACGCCCACCGCGCCCGCGCCCGTGCGCGCCTTCCTCACCCGCGAGGAGGCGGGGCTCGCATGAAACGGCACGCCTTGCTGACAGGCGCCTTCGTCATGGGGGCCACCGTGCTGCTCGTGGCGGCGGTGCTGATGCTGGGCAGCGGCGGGCTGTTCGGCCGCTCCCTGCGTGCGGTCGTGTACTTCGAAGGCAGTGTGCGCGGGCTGTATGTCGGCGCACCCGTCACGTTCCGCGGCGTCAAGGTCGGCGAGGTGGACGACATCGACATCGACGTCGAACCCACCACCCTGGCCACACGCATTCCGGTCAGCCTCACCATCCGGGCAGGCAGCATCCGCATGGGAGGGCCCGAGGGGCAACGGCTCAACAGCATTCCCGATCTTGTGCAGCGCGGCCTGCGTGCCCGGCTGGTGCTGCAGAGCGTGGTCACGGGCCAGACCAGCATCGACCTCGATCTCAAGCCGGGCTCACCGGCGCGCCTGCTGGCAGCCGGGCGCAGCCGGATACCGGAGATTCCGGCCACCCGCGACCGCCTGGATGCCCTGCTCGAGCAACTGACCACGCTGCCGCTCAACGACCTGCTCGGCGACGTGCGCAAGACCGTCAGCAGCCTCAACCAGGCGCTGCAGGCGACGCAGGGCCATGTCGGTCAGGCCAGCGAGCAACTGGTCCGCACCGCCCGTCAGGCCGAGCAGACCCTGGCGATCGGGGCCACCGCGCTGCAGGCCGTGCAGCAGCAGACCCGCAGCACGTTGGCCGCGGTCGAGTCCCTGTCGAAGCGAAGTGAGCAGGTGCTGCAGGACACCGCACCCGAGTTGCAAGGCAGTCTGCGCAGCACACGCGAAGCCGCCGAGGCGGCCCGTACGGCCCTCGGGCAGGTTGCGGAGTTGACCGCGCCGGGTGCGCCGGTTCGGGCCGATCTCGAAGGCGCCGTGCGTGACCTCGCCCTGGCCGCCCGCAATCTGCGGGCCCTGTCGGAGCGACTGGAACGCAAACCCAATGCCCTGCTGTTCGGTGGAGAACCCGAGCCATGAACCCTTCCGCTGCCGCGACGACCGCGACCGCCCTGATGTGCATGCTGCTCGCCAGCGGGTGCCGCACCGCCCCCGAGCCGGCCATGCTCACCCTCCCCCTGCCCGCTGCGGCGCCCCCTGCAGCTGCAGCGCCGCCTTCGCTCGCGGCGCACGCGCGCCCGACACTGCAAGTCCGTAGGGTTGCGATGCCCGAGCACCTGTTGGATCGCCATGTCCGCTTCCGTCTGGGCGCTGGCACCGTCGTCAACTGGCCGGATGCCACCTGGGCCGACAGGCTGGATGTGTCCATCACGGAGCACCTCGCCATGCGGCTGCGCACGGCCCTGCCCGGATGGAACGTGTGTGTACGACATTGCCCTCTTCAACCCGGGGCACTGACGCTGCGGGTCGAGCTTGCACCCTTCGACCTGCTGCTGCCCCAGGGACAGCTGGTGGCCGACGCGCACTGGTGGCTCGACATCCCCGGCGCCCCGGGGCCCAGGACCCAGGCTGGCCTGCTCCAGCACCGGGAGGCGGTCACCCCGCCGACGGCCGCCGCACACGCAGCAGCCATCGGCCGTTTGCTGGACCAGCTCTCTGGCCCGATTGCCGCGGCCTGCGCGGCCCGCCTGTCGTCAGAACACGAACAGCGCCAAGAGAATGATGATGGGCAGCGGAACGCCCAGAAGCCATAGAAGGATTGCAGCCATGATGTGGTCCTTTCAGTCGAGAAACGCGGGGCCGGTCAGTCCATCGTGGCGGGCACTGCCGCTGCGTCACGATGGCGCCCCCCGAAAGTCGCCATGCCTGCCGCAACGAACGCCCCGGCAAGCAGCGCCACGAACATCCACAGCGCCGTGTAGGCACTGGCCCGGCGAGCGTCATCCGCCTTCTGGCGCGCCGTCGTCTGCGCGTCGGCAAGCGCCTGACGCGCTTTCGCGAACTGCGTGCGAACGCGGCGCTCCGCCGCGTCCGGAGGCAGCTCCGTCCGGGCGGAGACCAGCTGTGACAGGTAGCGGGCGTCTTCGTTCGGCATGCTGCCCGTCCGGAGCGCATTGACCCAGATCCGCACGGCCTGCGCGCGCTCGGCCTCCTCGTTGCCCGGCCCAACGGGCACCGCCGCACGCGCAGTGGCTGCGGCATCGTCTGCGCGCTCTGCAGGAACTGCCTGTGCCAGAGGGTCCATGCGCAACAGCGTGTCCACCCAATAGCCGGCAGGCTCCGCATCGGCGCCACTGCCGGACAAGGCGGTGGCGGCACCGTCGGCCACGGCACCCGCCGTGCGCGTGGCCAGGCCCAGCACGTTGCCCACCGCCGACCCCATCAGGCCGGCCATCACCAGCGTCGCCACGCTCCACGCAACAAGCCCCTGAGCGGTGTCCCGAAAGAACACCTCCGAAGTTCGCAGCCGTGCCCAGCGCCCACGCAAGCGTCCCGCCAGGTAGCCGCCCAGGCCGGACGCCAGCACCTGCGTGAGGGTCACCCACACGATCGCCGACACCGCGATGGTGCCAGCATCAGCGCCGTCGTAGCGCCAAGGCGACACGCTGGACAGCCCCAGCCCGACGCCCAGCACGAGCAGGATGAAAGACAGGGCCGTGGCGGCCACGGCGCCTGCCAATGCCCCGCCCCAGGCCAGGCCTGAAGCGGCCTCATTGGCCAGGGCGGGCTCCGGCACGGCGCGGTTCAGCGTAGGGGGGGCGGCGGCATGGGCAATCGGACTCATGGTGTCTCCGGAAGTGGAATGGATGAAAGCGCGTACGGGGATGGATCAGTGCGTCTTGCCGCCGCCGATGTCGCCCCCGCCAGAGGCCTTCTGCTGGGTCGAGGAGCCCCCGCCCATGCCTGCGCTGGCCTGCGACTGCCCCGAGCGATCCGGACTGGCTGGCTCCGAGATCGCCTCCAGCGTCTGCCCAGCCTCATCCTGTGAGCCTTTCACCGCCAGATCGCCCAGCGACAGCATCCCGACGAGGTGCTTCTCCCGGTCCACCACGGGCATGCGACGGATCTGGGCATCGGCCATCTGGCTCTGCACCTCATCGATGGACTGGTCCTCGAAACAACAGAGGGTGTCCTCGCTCATCACGTCGGCCACCTTGGTCTGATCGATGTCGCAGGACTGGGCCACCGCGCGGATCACGATGTCGCGGTCGGTCAGCATGCCGACGAGCCGGTCGCCATCGCACACGGGCAGGGCCCCGATGTCCAGTTCATCCATGGCCTGTGCGGCGGCCACCAGCGTGTCGTGCGGCGCGATCGAACGCACACCGCGGGTCATGGCTTGAGATACCTGTGTCATGTCCGTCTCCTTCAAAGCGAACGGGTCAGTGGAAGCCTTGCTACGGCAAGCCACGTACCGACACGCCAACGAGGTTTAGCCCCCCCTGCCGGGCCGCCGCCCGTGGCGCGCCGTGACGGCCTGCGCGGCATGTCGCTTGCCGCCCCGGTTCACCACCTCATCCCCGGCCTTGCCTTTCAGGAGAGCCCCATGAATCACCCGGTATCCCCCTCCCCTTCCACGGACGCAGCCCATGCGGCCGACCCGGCCATCCAGGGCCCCGCTCCGCTTCCTGCCGGCACCGACACGGACAAGGCACGTCAGCAGGAAGCCGCTGCCCTGGAGAACGTCCGCTCGGATTACGACGACAGCACCCGCAAGGCGGGCAGGCTGTCTGCCCGACCTGACGGCGACACGCAGGGCGGCCCCGGCGCGAACAACGACGCTGCAGTCGTCCCCGCCGTGCCGGACGGACAAAGAGGCCAGCCATGAACTACCTCAACTACGTGATCGCGCTGCTCGCCGCGGCCGCAGCCGTGCTGTGCTTCCTGGTCTTTCCCATCCCCACCCTCATCGGCGTGGTGGTCGCCGTCATCTGGTGGTGGGTCAAGGGCCGCAAGCGCAGCATCCGCTGACCGTGGGCGGCAAGGGTTACGGCAACGCTTGCCGCGCCCAAAGCGCGGCTCACGTATGCTCGGGGTGTCGGGCCGCCAGCCATGGCCGCCCTTTGCAGACAGACCCCTCGCAAGCCCATGAGACGCCTCCTTCGTGCCGCCCATCTGGTCCGCCCGCTCCTGCCGCTGCTGGTGGCCGCATCCGCCTGTTCCGCCCATGCCGGCAAGGTGCTGGACGGCGTCAAGCAGCGTGGCCAGCTGCGCTGCGGCGTCAGCAACGGCGTGGCCGGCTTCTCTGCCGCAGATGCAAAGGGGCGCTGGTCCGGCCTGGATGTGGACATCTGCCGCGCCGTGGCCGCTGCCGTACTCGGTCACCCCGACAAGGTCACCTTTGTTCCGCTCAACGCGCAGCAGCGATTCGCTGCGCTGCAGGCCGG